>NZ_JAAUWS010000014.1:0-64895 GCF_014694465.1 Vibrio sp. S11_S32
AGAAGATGTTGAAGAATATATCCGGTATTACAACCATGAAAGGTTGCATACTACGCTTGGTGATTTAACGCCAATCGACTATGAAAAATTACAAAGTCAGGTGTCCTATTGGGCTTGACCAGAATAACGTTCAGCTTCGCTACACATTATAACCCACTATTTTAGTCCGCTTAATGCGGCGTTATGCTTATAAAAGGAGTTAGTGTTGATTTCAGGTTATACAATCAGTTCTGAAACAAAGGATATGGATGTTGCAGTTATTCATGGTTATATCTCTAGATCTTATTGGGCAAAAAACATTCCCTTACCTACTATGAAAAAAGCCATACGGAACTCATTGTGTTTTGGTGTATTTACTGATTCAGGAAATCAAATAGCTTTTGCCCGCATGGTTACTGACTCAGCAACATTTGCCTATTTAGCCGATGTATTTGTTTTAGAAGAGCATCGCGGGAAGGGTATCAGCAAGTGGATAATGAAAAATATTATAGATCATCCAAACTTGCAAGGTATTCGTCGAATGGCACTTGCGACAAGTGACGCACATGGTCTTTATAAGGAGTTTGGTTTCAAAGCATTAAACTCCCCTGAATCATTCATGGAACTACATCAACCAGATGTGTACAAATAAGCATAACAAATAAGGATAGGTGTCGCGCAGCCGACACCTTATCTGGGTGTTGAACAAGCCCGAAGCTGCTTATTATTGTAAATTGGTCGATATATTTTTAGGTAGGTATTGGATCTTGCTTTTCTTTAGGCGAGTTTAACCCTGACAATATTAAAATAGAATACTATCAGCTAGTTAGATCCTATTTATGGTTTCTTTCTTTGATTGACTCTCCATTATTCTTATATTTTAACCTTTCAGCTAACTCGTTCGACTGATCCCAACGTATGACATTTCATGCTGACAGCAAGGACAAAGCCGAAAGGCTTTGCTCCGTAAGACACTTGATTCGGGAAATGATGAAGCTAAATTAGGTATAAATAATAACTGGATTTTCCATCGTAATATTCGGGCATTACCTCGTAAAAAACCATAATCCCTCACGCGTTTAATCCTTTCGGATGTTCAATAAGGCTAATCACAAACGCCAGCAAGCAGGCTGGACTCGCTACGCTCGCCTGTGTTGGCGGCATGATATTTATAAAGCTTAAAAATTAAATCCGTACTATATCCGTACTATATCCGTACAAGTTGCGCTTTGGTTGTTTAAATCTTATACTCAGGATGATTACGGAATTACTCCGTACGATTGGAGGAATTATGGCTACTGCAAGACTTGATATCCGTTTGGATGAAGAAATTAAAGCTAAGGCTGAGAAAGCTTCAGCTTTACTTGGTTTAAAAAGCTTAACGGAATACGTTGTTCGTCTAATGGACGAAGATTCAAATAAGGTAATTTCTGAGCATGAAAGCATCACTGTTGAAGCTAATGTATTTGATCAATTCATGATTGCTTGTGACGAAGCTAAGGCTCCGAATAACGCACTACTTGAAGCCGCGGCATTTACTAAAAGTGGTGAGTTTAAGTGAGTTATTCCAAGACTTTCAAAGAATTGGATAAATCACAACACGACAGAGCATCATTTGACTGCGGTGAAAAAGAGTTAAATGATTTTATTCAAACTCAAGCCGCTAAACACATGCAAGCAGGTATTAGCCGCACAATGGTTTTGCCTACTTCTGTGCCTCTACCAAATCAAAAATACCCAATATGTTCATTTTATAGTATTGCACCAAGTTCAATTAGTCGTGCTACGTTGCCACAAGCGATGGCTAAAAAATTGCCACGTTATCCAATTCCTGTTTTTCTTTTAGCTCAACTGGCAGTTCATAAAGAATTTCATGGAAGTGGGCTAGGTAAGGTTAGCTTAGTCAAAGCTCTCGAGTATCTTTGGGAAATTAACTCTCATATGAGAGCCTATGCCATTGTTGTTGATTGTTTAACTGAGCAAGCAGAGTCATTCTACGCAAAATATGGTTTCGAGGCTCTTTGTGAAATCCATGGTCGTGTAAGAATGTTCATTCCGATGAAAACAGTAGGTCAGTTATTCACTTAGACGTAAGAGTGAATATAACAAATAAGGATAGTGTCGCGCAGCCGACAGCTGATCTGGGGGATGTCATCCATTAATGCCGAACTTTGAATGCAATAAAAAAACGCTGACAAGAGATGTCAGCGTTTTAAATTAACAAATAACAAGCGTGTGGTTATTTTTCTTTAGCAAAAATTTCCACGAAGTCACGCTTAAGAATAGGATCACGACGTGCTTTTTTAAGCTGCTTGATCATATCTTTTACGCAGTTCTGCAATACTTTATCTAGTAATGACGCGCGGTATTCTTCTCTACCTGCATCATCCATGTCGGCAGGCATTTTCATGGTTTCAAATTCTTGCATTAGATCGATTGCAGAGAAGGTTTGACCTACTGAAATCAAGGCATGAAATTGCTCAAAATTATCTAAGATGTTCTGTGCGCTGGCAGGAAGATCGTCCCATACATCACGTACGGCTTCTTCAGATACATCGTGAATTGAGGTCACCATAGGGATGGCTTGTTCTGGTACTTGTTCGAATTCGATTAAGTGACGTAATTCTGGCGAGTAAGTGCTTAAATCTACGTTGTCTTCTACCGACTCTTCGATCACTTGGTCTTGTTGTTCTGACATAATAAAACCCCAATATTTTGCTACACATGACTATCTATGTGCTAATACCTTATTAATTTAAATGCTATCTAAACCTTTAGTCGCTGAAGCGGAAACTTCAATGACTTCGGGTCGGTGATGGCATTCGTTCACCCTAATTAATTTAGGTATGCCTTATTATGTATAAGGGCGTTAAGAAGAGCAACTGATCTCAAGATCTTGTGCCCACGAAGGTGGTAAATTGGCGTAATGATCATACTTTGGTTGTTCTTTGTACGGGTTTTTAAGCAATTCCATTAGTATTTTGACTTCGCGGTAATCTCCATCTTCGGCTTTATCGATGGCAATTTGAGCAAGGTGATTGCGTAGGATGTATTTTGGATTCGCCAGTCGCATCGATTGGCAGCGTTGTTCGGTGCTTGCTGGCTCTTGCTCGGCTCGCGTCAGGTACTTATCTAACCAGTATTTTGCCGCGTTTCTATCAATAAATAAATCCAATACCTGCTGTTGAGCATTTTTACTTATTTTAGATTGTTGAGTAGATTGATCTGGTAGATCGAGCATCGACAGTTGGCGGAAGAAGCGAGTGTAATCGACTTTGTTTTCGGCCATTAAAGCAAACAGTTGATTAAACAGTTCACCATCCTCAGGCTGCTTGTTGTTTAGGCCAGTTTTGGCGCGCATCAATTGGCTGTATTCATGATTGAGTTCGGGTTCATACTGAGCTAATGCAGCATCAAGATCGGCACGTTCAATAAAAGGCGACAGTGCATGGGCGAGGGCGGTCAAATTCCACAAACCAATATTGGGTTGATTGGCAAAAGAGTATCGCCCTTGATAATCGGAGTGGTTACAAATGTAGTTGGGTTGATAAGCGTCTAAAAATCCGAACGGTCCGAAATCAAATGTTTGGCCGAGGATCGACATGTTATCGGTGTTTAATACCCCATGAGCAAACCCAAAGGCATTCCATTTTGCGATAAGTTGAGCGGTGGAAAGCACCACTTGTTCAAACATGGCGAGGTAGGGCTTTTGTTGATGTTGCTGTTCAGGAAAATAGTGCTGAATACAATAATCGAGTAACTGTTTAAGCTGTTCATGCTGGCCGGTATAAAAGAAGTGTTCAAAGTGACCAAAGCGAACATGACTTTGCGCCACTCGAATACAAATAGCGCCAGTTTCGGTCTTTTCACGATAAACCGGTGTACGGCTATTGATCAAGCCTAATGCTCGGCTGGTCGGTATTCCTAAATGATGCAAAGCTTCAGAGCATAAATATTCGCGGATGCTAGAGCGTAATACCGCGCGGCCATCACCTTGTCGTGAATAGGGCGTTAAACCTGCGCCTTTAATATGAAGATCATAAAAATGTTGGTCTTTGCCTTTTATCTCTGCCACTAGTAATCCTCGTCCATCGCCTAGATCTGGGTTGTAATGCCCAAATTGATGCCCTGCATATTTCATTGCAATCGGGCGAAATTCTTGAGGGATAGTTTGACCAGAAAACTCTGCTAATAACTGCGCATTTTCTTCTTGAGGCAGAGAAAGTAAATCGGCTAAATCCGCATTCCAATCGACCCATTCCGGTTTATTCAGCGCCATTGGGTTAACGGCATGATAAAAACCATCGGTAAGTTGATGGAATGAATATTGTAATGTGGCAGATGACCAAGCAGACATAAGAAACCTCGTATAATGAGCACCCAAATTATCATAGCTATTACGCTTTAAATACCGATTAAAATGAGGGGTATAGCGAAAAGAGGTTACTTAGGTCTAAATTTGTGTTTAAAGGTTAATGGATGACAGCTAAATATTTGCAAGCAGTGATAACTTGTATAACATCTATATCTGAGCGAGGACCAGTACACAGTGTTTAAGGATCATGGATGACGCATTTAACGACAATTATTGCCGTTATAGTAATTAATCTCACGTTTATTGCATTAGCAAAAGCGAGTGAACTGGTGCATTCTCGTGCCGAGCAGACTTTTTCGACCGCGGTTATTTTAACTAATAGTGATGTGATCACTTTTGGTATCCAAGATTTTAATCCCAATGCGATTACCCCTTTTCAAGATGATAATCTGGGTGACGACCAATCTCTTGATCTTCGTAGCCGTGTTGCAGTCACCACTTTTCCTTATAGTTGGGAACTTGATGGTGCAACAGAGCGTTTTCATCATCAATTTTATGTTCGTGCCTCTTACGTTTACTTTGAAAATGAAACCAAACTGAATCAACGTCCTGATATTAAAGCCGATTTAGATATTAATAAGGTCTACAGCGGTTATGTCGGCTATAAGCTCACCTTTAATATTACCGAGAATTGGCGGGTATTGTACGGTCTTGGTAATCATTTTATGTATTATAAGAATAAGCATTCATACAACAGCAGTGAAAGTGAAAGTTTGAAGCCGATCCTAGATGGCGCGGCTTACAATACCTCCAGCCGAGCTTATGTAGCTGAGCCTAGCCTTGTATTTGATTATAAATTTCAACGTAAGTGGGGTTATTGGCGCTATACCACGGAAATGAATTATTTTTATGGTAAATCTTGGGACAAAGAAAAGCGTTATGAGGCAGGTAACCCAAATGGCTGGTATTGGATGAATGGTGTTAAAGCGAATTACAACCTGAGTAATTGGGCGGGTTATATTCCGTCGATGTACACCAGTTTCAAACGGGTTGATCTAGGGGGCGATCCGATTGCCTCATTGGGTACAGATAATTATTATGAGTTCTCATTGGGTTGGTTACTCACCCCTCCAATTTTACGTGATTGGGTCGATAACGTTGGGATTGGGATCAACATGAACTATGGCAGTGCATTGAAGGGCGGCAGTATCGTATTGTTCTTTAACCAAGATTAAGTCTAGAGTGAGTCATTTTTATGGATGATTCTTTTGATAGGTTTTGCCTATTGGTATTATCGTTATAATCCGGTCATTTAATATTAAAAAACGTATTACTATGGCGAGATTGTTTGCTAAAGGAGAAACGAGTGGGTTTTTTATCAAAGTTGTTTGGTAGTAAAAAGGAAACGAAAGTCGTTGAGGTTGAACCGATCGAGTTTAATGGTTTTTTAATCTACGCCGAGTCAATTTCTGAGGGCAGTCAATATCGAGTGGCGGGACGGATTGTTAAACACATCGATGGCGAGGTTAAAACACACCGCTTCATTCGTTCCGATGTGCTGTCATCACAAGATGATGCAAATCAATTGATGCTGAAAAAGGCAAAACTTTTTATCGAACAATCTGGTTCGTCCATGTTTTAAGTTATGAATTCGCATTATGATTAATTAAGGAACGATAGGTGTTGTTTTTGTATCCACATGATTTTAATGCATATCAGGTATGACCTGTTTTCTTGTCTATCTTGTTGTTTTTTTACTTCATAAAGGTGAGAATCAAGCTAACTTAGCGTTATAAGTCATAAAATTTAGTTTTTTTATTACATGATGTTTACGATTACTATCTAATGTTCATATTTACACAAGTTAGATAACCACTAATTTTATTGCCAATGTCCAAGGAATTACTATGCAGATTGGTGTACCGAGAGAAATACTTGCGGGTGAAACGCGAGTCGCTGCCACGCCGAAAACGGTCGAGCAGCTATTAAAACTAGGATTTACTGTCGCGGTAGAATCGAATGCTGGCGCACTTGCCAGTTTTGATGATACTGCATTTGAAGCGGCTGGAGCGTCTGTGGTTTCTGCGCAAGATGTGTGGAAGTCAGAGATCATTCTTAAAGTGAATGCGCCTCAAATCAATGCTGATACCGGCGTTGATGAGTTTGAATTGCTTCAAGACGGCGCGAGTTTGGTCAGCTTTATTTGGCCTGCTCAAAATGAAGAGTTGTTAGCAAAACTAGCCACTAAAAATATTAACGTGATGGCGATGGATTCGGTTCCTCGTATTTCTCGTGCTCAAGCGTTAGATGCCCTTAGTTCAATGGCAAACATTGCGGGTTACCGCGCAGTGGTAGAAGCGGCGCATGAGTTTGGCCGTTTCTTTACAGGGCAAATTACTGCGGCAGGTAAAGTGCCGCCAGCGAAAGTACTGGTTGCCGGTGCTGGTGTTGCAGGTCTTGCGGCTATTGGCGCTGCGGGCAGTTTAGGTGCGATTGTTCGCGCATTTGATGTTCGTCCTGAAGTAAAAGAACAAGTTCAATCAATGGGCGCTGATTTCTTAGAAGTTGATTTCAAAGAAGACACCAGTGCTGGTGATGGTTACGCAAAAGAAATGTCGGACGCTTTTAACAAGAAAGCAGAAGAGCTGTATGCTGCGCAAGCCAAAGATGTCGATATCATTATTACCACCGCATTGATCCCTGGTCGTCCTGCGCCAAAGCTTATCACCAAAGAGATGGTCGATAGCATGAAAGCGGGCAGCGTGATCGTTGATCTTGCCGCCGCAAATGGTGGTAACTGTGCTTACACTGAAGCGGATAAAGTGGTTAAAACACCAAATGGTGTCACCGTGATCGGTTATACCGATATGGTTGGCCGTCTTCCGACTCAATCTTCTCAGCTTTACGGTACCAACTTAGTTAACTTGCTAAAACTGCTTTGCAAAGAGAAAGATGGCAACATCAATATTGACTTTGAAGATGTGGTTTTACGTGGGGTTACGGTCGTTAAAGAAGGCGAAGTCACCTGGCCTGCGCCGCCAATTCAAGTGTCTGCGCAACCACAAGCTGCGCCTAAAGTACAAGCCGCTCCGGTTAAGAAAGAAGAAAAGCCAGTCTCACCAACCAAAAAATTTGGCGCGATGGTGATCGCGGCAGGTTTATTCGGTTGGATCGGAACTGTAGCGCCACCGGAGTTTTTATCTCACTTTACCGTGTTTGTTTTAGCCTGTGTTGTGGGTTATTACGTGGTGTGGAATGTATCGCATTCTTTGCATACTCCGCTAATGTCGGTCACCAATGCGATTTCTGGCATTATCGTCGTCGGCGCATTGTTACAAGTGGGGCAAGGTAATGGCATTGTGTCGTTTTTGTCATTCATCGCGATTTTAATTGCAAGCATAAACATTTTTGGTGGCTTTACCGTAACCAAACGTATGCTTGAAATGTTCCGTAAGAAGTAGGAGTAACTTATGTCTGCAGGATTAGTACAAGCGGCATACGTTGTTGCTGCCGTTCTATTTATTATGAGCTTGGCGGGTCTTTCTAAGCAAGATTCGGCTCGTTTTGGTAACTATTACGGTATCGCAGGTATGGCCATCGCTTTGATCGCCACTATTTTCGGCCCTCACTCGGCTGGTATCACTTGGATCATTTTAGCGATGATCATTGGTGGTGCTATCGGTATCTACTTAGCTCGCAAAGTAGAAATGACTGAAATGCCTGAATTAGTTGCAATTCTCCACAGTTTTGTGGGTATGGCAGCGGTGTTGGTGGGTTATAACAGCTATATCGATCACGGTGTATTAACGGGCGCATTGCTGAATATTCATTTAGTTGAAGTGTTCTTAGGTGTGTTCATTGGTGCGGTCACCTTTAGTGGCTCGATTGTCGCATTTTGTAAATTACGCGGTTTAGTATCAACATCGGCGTTAAATATTCCCCATAAGCATAAATGGAATTTATTGGCGATTGTTGTTTCTGTATTGCTGATGATTTACTTCGTTAATAACAATGGCAGCATGTTTGCTTTACTTGTTATGACGGCTATCGCGCTCGTGTTTGGTTTCCATTTGGTGTCGTCAATCGGCGGCGCGGATATGCCTGTTGTAGTTTCTATGCTTAACTCATACTCAGGTTGGGCAGCAGCAGCAGCAGGTTTCATGCTCGCGAATGATTTGTTAATTGTAACCGGTGCCTTGGTGGGGTCTTCTGGTGCGATTCTTTCATACATTATGTGTAAAGCAATGAACCGTTCTTTCATCAGCGTGATTGCAGGCGGGTTTGGTAATGCACCAACAACGGCATCAACCGGTGATGAAGAGCAAGGTGAGCACCGTGAAACCACGGCGGAAGAAGTAGCAGAAATGCTGAAAGATTCTAAGTCAGTCATCATTACCCCAGGGTATGGTATGGCGGTTGCTCAAGCTCAATATCCAGTACATGAAATTACTGAAAAATTGCGCGCGCAAGGTGTTGACGTTCGATTTGGTATTCACCCAGTCGCAGGGCGGTTACCTGGTCACATGAACGTATTACTGGCCGAAGCCAAAGTTCCTTATGACATCGTATTAGAAATGGATGAAATCAACGACGATTTTACCACCACTGATACCGTTCTTGTTATTGGTGCTAATGATACGGTTAACCCAGCAGCTCTTGAAGATCCAAACAGCCCAATTGCAGGTATGCCTGTATTGGAAGTTTGGAATGCGAAAAATGTGATTGTTTTTAAACGTTCAATGAACACAGGTTATGCTGGTGTTCAAAACCCATTGTTCTTTAAAGAAAATACTCAAATGTTGTTTGGTGATGCTAAAGCCAGTGTCGATGCAATTTCAAAAGCTCTTTAATCAATAAACTCATTGGATAAAGTAAAAAACCAGCTTTCGAGCTGGTTTTTTTTGATTAAAAGGTGGAAGCGAGCGATCTGGGTTCGCTTTCTATAAACCCTTGGTGTGACTGAAATATGAACGCATTAATTTGTCACAGTGTAACTTACAGGGTGATGGGATGATTTATAGCTCTACTATGCAGTAATGGAGTGTTAGTTAGGTCAAACTTTATAGTGATAAAGGTTAATTAATTATAAAAATGTATGGAAGTGCACAGTGTTTATTATTTTTGATGTAGAATGACTATCAGTAACTCACTATATCAATTAGGTAGCTTTTTGAATTTACGAAATTTTTTACTATTGGGGCTTTCTTGTCTAGCGTGGTCAGCTCAAGCTAACACGTTACCGGAACGTATTACTCAATTTAAAAAATCGTTTAACGACAATAAAGCGGTGGCGGTTTACGATATTCGAGTGATCCAAACTGATTACCCAACCAATTTACTCTCACCAGAGAGCATACTTCCTCAGACTGCTCAATACCCACTTAAAGATTTACAACAAGTTTATAAAATTGCCACTACCTGTAAGGGGAAGTACCCGTTAAGTCCATCGGTAACTCAACCTTTAGTCTTTTCTCGGGCAATGTGTAAAGGCACCGCATTACCACTTAAATGGTTTATCCGCTCCAACCTGATCCACCCCGGTGGAGGCACTTATGCTGCTCGTTATGTGAAAAAACACCCTGATAAATATCAACAATTATTGCCGTTTATGCATATCCAAGAGCGTCCCAAAGCGGCTAAGAATACATTATTAGGTCGATTGCAGCTCATGCCATACGATGCTGTCGCCGCCTTGATTTCGGGTTCCGAGACTATTTTGTCACAAAATGAAATTTGGTTACGTCGCGGCACCGAGTATTATCTTTTTCCTGCTAAGATGTGGCAAGAGCACCTTGAGCAATCAGAATTGGTGGTAAAACCTTTTTCACAAACCGAACACTGTTATGTTCGCAGCGGAAATGTATGTTGGGATAATAAAAATAACTCAGATACGTTATTTTACAGTATATTAGCTTTAGCTATCGTCAATATTATCCTAATCTGTAGTTGGGGTTATTCACGATGGTTAAGCAAACGTAAAGATCTTCGCAGCCGAATGTTGGTTTTGCAAATTTTAACTCATGAATTAAGAACACCGATCGCAAGTCTGTCACTGACGGTAGAAGGTTTTCGACGTGAATTTGAACATTTACCGGATACTGTTTACGATGAATTTAGACGTTTATGTGAAGACACTCGTCGTTTAAGGCAATTGGCTGAAGCGAGTAAAGATTATCTACAGTCGGATAACCAAACCCTAGCAACAGAATGGATACCCTCTGTGGGGGAATGGTTACAGTATCGTTATGAGGGATCAGAATTTGATATCGCCATTGAGTTGAACCAAGATCTAGCAGTGAAAATTAATATTTATTGGCTAGGAACCTGTGTTGACAATTTAGTTAGAAATGCTTGTAAATATGGCGTAGCACCGGTGTTATTAAAAGCGACGACACATTCAAATAAATTGGTTCTTGAAGTTATTGATCAAGGGCTATTAACAAAAAAAGATTGGGCGAAACTTCGCAAACCCTTTGTTAGTAAAAGTGGTTTGGGTCTTGGTTTAACTATCGTAGAATCGATGGTTGCTCGTATGGATGGCAAAATGAGCCTAAGTGGACCACCGACAACATTTAAATTGGAGATTCCCTGTGAAACAGACATTGCTACTCGTTGAAGATGATCGCAACCTTGCAGATGGACTATTAGTCAGTTTAGAACAGGCGGGTTATGAATGCTTACATGTAGAGCGTGCTGAAGATGTGGCAGCGTTATGGGACAAAGCCGATCTTGTTATTTTGGATCGACAATTACCCGATGGTGATTTGGTCACCTTTTTAGCCGAGTGGAAACAAATTAAAGATATACCGGTTATTCTTTTAACCGCGTTAGTCTCTGTAAAAGATAAAGTGTCGGGATTAGATTCGGGAGCCAATGATTATTTAACCAAACCTTTTGCAGAAGCCGAGTTGTTTGCTCGTATTCGAGCACAGTTAAGATCGCCCGATTCAGAAGATGACGGAAGCAAAGTTACCGTTGGCAATATCTTTATGGATAAAACCACGAGAGAGGTAAAAGAGGGTGATGAAGTTATTATCATGACTCGGACCGAATTTGATTTACTGGTGTTTTTAGCCGTCAATTTAGGCCGCGTTTTCACTCGAGACGAATTACTCGATCATGTTTGGGGTTATAATCACTTCCCAACCACTCGTACCGTTGATACCCATATTTTACAACTTCGTCAAAAAATACCGAGCATTAAAATAGAAACTTTGCGCGGTGTTGGTTATAAAATGAAAGAATAAAATGTTGAAAATTAACCCAAGTCTTTTGATCTTATGTATTAGCTTATTACCTAACCAAAGTTGGGCGGATAATGAGTGGTTTACACAACAAGATTCGATTACCAATGCTCATAAAGCATTGTTATCAGGAGACTTAAAGAAAAGCTTCGATGCGATGGTCGAAGCTTGGCAAAATGAACCAGAAGCTCATGTAACCAATCATTTAAATGGTTTGCTATGGAAAGGGCTAGAAAGCGATTGTGGCCGAGGCTTTGATACTTCCGGTTACCCAAGTTGGTTGAATAATGTTGTAATTGAGCGACAAGTCATTCAAAGTCCGGGCCGTTTAAATTATCGTTTAAATTATCGTTTAAATATTAGAGCATCAACCAATTCAAACGTAAGTGAAATCAGCTTCGTTAAATGGCCAGATCAAGCATTGCTGTCTAATGCTAAGCTCAGTAAAGACAATAGCGCGAGCACCGGTAAGCTAAACTATAGTGTTCAAATTGATCGCAATACTCAAATTGGAAATGGTTTATATAAAATTCGGATTAAAACACAATCAGGTAATAGCTGGGAGGATTGGATAGTATTAGGGCAACCTGATAGCGCCCAATCGATTAGATGGGTATCTAAAGACAGTTGGGCGATTGACAAAACCGCCTTACTTAATCGCTTTTGTCCACTACCTATTCTTGATATTAGTCTATATGGAAATATTGAAGGGCATTATAAAAAGGTGTGGTCGCAAGCCTTTGAAACGAAATACCCTGAAACTCTGCCTCAATCCACATTACCGAATAATCGTTATTTGCTTGATGTTTCAATGACACATAAACGATGGCAAGGCTTAATTTCAATTGAATATAAGCAAATCATCAATAAAGCTTATGATTTATCTAACTAAAAGAGAACACTATGTTTGATGATATACCTACGTTAACCCACCAAGAACAACAAGAAGCAGTCGAAGAGATCCAAAAATTAATGCAACAAGGAATGAGTACAGGGGAGGCAATCAAAATGATCGCAGCTAGAATACGAGCAGAAAAGAAAGGGGAGTGATCCTTTTTCTTTTTATTCTTGCGCACTATAACTAAATTGTAGCAATAAATAAAAAGAGGGCATTGTGCCCTCTTGATTAATATCGCGTTTCTTCAAATTCATCAAACCTTTGAAAAAGTTTATCTCGATAGGCCTTTCGTCTAGATTTACTTTTTTCAACGACTTCACCATCAAAGTCATCAAAATCGCGTTTTAGTTTCTTTCCTAAAGTACGGCTATCATTACTAAGCCATTTGTCCCAGTTACTCATAATTCTATCCAAAACGATTATTATCAAAAACACAATTTATTTTGAAGCCACTCTCAGACTATGAAAATATAACCAAACAGTAAAACAAATAATTTTTCAGGTGATGATTAAAAATATTAATCGTCTGTGGTGGTTCTAAGTTCAAATGGGACCGCTAATAATTGCTGTATGAAATCAATTTTTTCATGCCTATCGTTCCAACACAAATACAAAGATTGTTCCATAACAGGGGCGTCATCGACAATAAATAATTTATTCGCATCAACGGTTTTAGAAATAACCGGTTCCGGTAGATATGCCATGCCGCTATTGGCTAACAAGTAATTTAGCACTATTCGGCTCGATGATGCCCGTAAGACTGGGATTTTTTGTAATTCACTGATCCGTGCATGTTCAATAGAAAAGCGAGTCCCCCAATCTAAATAAGCCAAAGGTTGGGTGTTTAAAGACTCAAATGTTAAGCCTGGTTCGGTTGCCACTAACTTAAATTCAAAACTAGCCACTTGTTTTAAGCTGAATCCTTCGACTTTTGGCGGATCGCCTAATAGGGCAATATCAATACTTTTTTCGAGTAATGCTCGCACAATACCTTGTCGACTGATCGATTCGAGCCGAAAAGCGGCTTCAGGTAAGTTTCCATGTAAATCATTGACCCAATCGGAAATTCCACCAAGCTCCCATACACTCGATGACGCGCCAATGGCAATTTGTTCCATATAACTTTCAGACAACACCACATCTTGACGTGCTCGTCCCCAAGTTTGCAGGATAGATTCCGCATACGGTAACAATCTTTCTCCTGCCGGGGTGAGATGCACATTCCCTCGCTGACGAGAAAACAATGCACTGCCTAATTGACTTTCAAGTTGTCGGATCCGAAAGCTGACCGCCGATTGAGTTAAATACAAGCTTTCTGCCGCGCGTCCGAAATGGCGGGTTTTTCCAACTTCTAAAAAGGTGCGTAAGAGTTCAGTATCCATTGATGCCTCAAAATTTCAAAAAGTGAAAATCTTGTCTATATTGAGTATAAGAATACCTTAATTTGATAAAAAATTTTTATGTAAATGAACAAAAAATTTTGTTGTACAGAATGAGTTTAAACGCCTATTTTCGCTATAACAAAAGTAACCGATAGAGTGATAAATCATGAGAAATCTTGGTAAGTATTTTGATAATAAACATTTCGCACGCGGCTTTAGTCGCTCTGGTGAATTCACTATTAAAGAAGCACAAATCCTTGAAGATTTTGGCCGTACCATGCAGGGGTTGTTCGAGGGCTCTATTGAAGCTCAAGATGCCGATGAAGAATTATTTGCTTCCGCATTTCAACAAGGAGGGGAGGTGATAGACAGCGCTTATTCAAGTTGCTGGAAAAAGTACCTTAATAAAACTCAGCGTAAACGCAGTTACACCTTGTGCAGTACGGTAAAAAATAATTCTGATGCCTCTTCTTATGATGATGACAACGGTGATAGCGATGACTTTTTGCTCGATAACTAAACACTCTCATTAGCAATTAGCACCAAGGGTAATGACATTTCAAGATCAAACTGAAATGATAAAGATAAGATAGACATAAGTAATATCATCGACAGCCTGCCATTTTGGTGGGCTTTTTTTCGTCTATAAAAAACAAAACACACTTACACAGTGTAACCAACTGGATATTTACACCCTTGAGAATAATACCATAAAATACAAATAGTTAAAGAATGACTATTGGTTTTTTTATAAGAATAGTATTCAATGCTAGTTATTATCCACAACTTATGCACAATATGAAATTAAATAACCAAACTGTCGCCGTGTGTTGTAATAGCATTCGTTATGAAATTACGCATTTATTTCACCATTTTGAAGTTAAAAAGTTTTTCGAATCGTTTTTTGTAGGCATTCGTTTGTTCTTTATAAAACACACAAAAGATACAGTGTCACTTTTATGCTGGATAATTGCTCAAGATTTGTATCATGCTGTTTGTGTCGAGCATGACTGCCACAGTAATTGAGGTGTTAGAAAAGGGAGCTGAACAAGAGATAAAAAAACGGAGCACTCCATGAGAGTCCTCCGTTATCAGTATTTTTCAGTACTGTCGTTAAATGTTTAATTTTCTATTTAGATAGGGTTTTTATCGCGTTACTCAAACCATTCACATCAGCACCGTTGATAACATACGTGTTTTCAGTCGTTGCACCATTTGTTGGCATCACAACCAATGCCGGTGTGCCTTTGAAGCCTAACTGGGAGAACAACTGAATATTTTTCTGATACGTTTCTGTGGGAGTAAATTTCGATAAATCCATTCCTGCCGCTTTTGCTTGTTTATCAACAACTGCTTTCGTTAATTTACCTTCATTAAGCCCAGTAGCGTATACGCCATTATGGTATTCGCCATAAGCTTTTGAACCTTGTTGAGCAAAGACTTCTAATCCCATTTGGGCAGCGTATTTTGAAGGCTCCCAACGGTTACCAAAAATAGGGGTCTCTTTATAAATGAACTTCACGTTTGGATATTGCTTTTGCATCTGCTCAATCGCGGTTGAGATCTTAAAGCAGTAAATACATTGGTAATCAAAAAACTCGACCACATTTACCTTAGCCGTTTTTGGACCCGTGAATGGTGTGGTTGGATCATTTAATAACGCATCTTTATGGGCTAAGACTGCCGCTTTTTGTCCATTGGCTTGTTGCTCAAGTTGTTGCTGTTGAAGTTTTTGACTCGCTTTAATTAAAAACTCAGGATGGTCAACGAGGTATTGCGCGGCAATCTCACCAATTTTTGCTTGTTGTTCTGGTGTGAAATCAGCGGTATTTGCAGCGAATGCAGAAGTTGCACAAAAAGTTAACGCCAAAGGTAAGATGATTTTTTTCATAAATGTACCGATCCAAAAAAAGAGAATGTAAAGCGAGTATCCAAAAACGGATATATACCCAAGCTAACGTTGACATTTGGGTATAAGTTAGTAAGAGCATAACAACAATGATTAGTTCCATGTGTCAGAGAATTAATTTCATTCAAGCCATGATAACATAAGCAATATTGCCTATGATTTATAACGTAAATACAGTGTATCATAATTAATGCATCTTAGTGCGTATTATGTGTATTATGTTAAATAACATTTAGTTCATGTTCACGCATTGTTCTTATCAGACAGAATTTAAAGCGCTAGAAAGATGAAACCGACAACAAGTTTGATCCCATCGCCGGTCTACGCATTTTACTAAAGCAAACACGTCGAAAGATCTTAAAAGTATCAGGCGATGGTGCTTACTATACAATTAAACCAGCAATCAATTGCTGGTTTTGGTATTAATGTCTGTTTTGTGTCGGCAAGATTACTTACAATCCGCAACGTCTTCTTTAGACATTAAGCTAACCACTTTGTATTCAGATTTTAAGTTACGATATACTACTGCAACATAAGCAGTATCATCTTCAGTTGTAAAGTTTATTTTATAATTCATACCTGCAACCACTTGCTCAGTTGCGCTTTGAATTTCTTTCAGGCTATGACTTCCATCAATACTTGCGACAGCTGTCGTTGCTGCTTCAGTGACTTGAGGCGTGATCGATACTTTTTGCCAGCCACCAGGTTTCGATGTCAACACTTCACATTTAGTGGCAGCTTGAGTGTCTTGTGGTGCTGGAGTTGAACTACAAGCCATAAGTGAAAGAGCTCCTACGCTAACAATCAATAGTTTTTTATACATAAATTTATCTCTCATTTATAATTCTAGATGATTAAAATAACTCTCTGATTATAGCGGTTATTTCATTACTTTTTATAGTGGTAATGTTAATTAAATGATTAAATTATCCGTTAGAGTCACAATATGCCGGTATCATTTGTTGCCAGATCGCAATTTTAATTAGATCGGAGAGTTAACATGACAGGTCAAGCGGTTTGTATCAACCACCTGAAATTTTTACTGTGTGACCTTTTTTCTCTAAATGGGCTTTGATTTTGTCGCGGTTATCACCTTGAATTTCAACCGTGCCCTCTTTGACACTGCCGCCACAACCACACACTTTTTTCAATTCTGCAGCAATAAGTTTTAATTCAGTATCGTTGAGATCAAGACCTGTCACAATACAAACCCCTTTTCCTTTACGTCCTTTGGTTTGACGTTGGATTCGAACCACACCATCACCTTTTGGTCTTTGTTCGACTTTTTCTTCGGGTTTGATACGACCAAGATCGGTGGAATAAACGAGTGACATAGTGAACCTTCTTATTTGAGTCTTGTAATACTAAAAATAGATTAGCTTAATCATAATAGTATTTGGGATTGGTTCAAGTCTTTGCTATGATTAATCAAGTTATAGTGCACTAAAGGCGGCTTTTATGAGAAAAAACATTCCTATTAGTAATAATGCCGAGCAATTAAAGCAGAGCCAACTTAACTTTGCTTTGCCGATAGATTATGAACAATTAGATGCCTTAACCCATAAGCAGTATTCGCATAACTCTTTGCTTTCTATGCTTAATGATTGGAATCGCTTTAGTCATTTTTGCCGCACAAAACATGTAAGTCCTCTGCCCGCCTCTATCACTGCGATTCGGTTATTTTTGGAAAAGGAAAGTCAGCAGAGAAAATACGCCACACTGCGTCGTTATAGCTTAACCATAGGTCTGATCCATAGGTTGCATGCCCTTAGTGATCCTACTAATCACCGTCAAATCCACTTTACTCTTGCCCAATTGCGACAGATAAAAAAAGGCGATGCGACTCAAGCAACTGCTTTTACTCGTCAACATTTATCGCAATTGACTCAGAAACTAGAACATTCTGATTCAATCAAAGATCTACGCGATCTCATTATTTATCATTTAATGTTTGAATGTGCTTTAAAACGTGGTCAATTACGTGCAGTGGAACTCGAACACTTAATAGTATCGGGCTATCCAACCATTCAATTAATGGTTAATGATCATCAATATTCATTAACTCCAGCGTTAACTCAGTTATTGCACAAATGGTTATCTTTTATCCCGAGCCACCACACTTATCTGTTGAGTCGTATTGATAAATATGAAAATTTAGGCGACACCCAACTCGATGATTCTTCTATTTACCGTGTATTTCGACGCGCTAGTGAACTATTGCGTTTACCCAAGCATTTGCAATTTTCAGGACAATCAAGCCGAATTGGTGCCACTAAAGACTTGTACGCCCAAGGCTATAACTTAAAACAAATCCAAGATTTTGGCCGATGGATGAGCCCTGTGATGCCGGCGCAATATTTAGAAAAGTATCAGCTCTCGGATAGCGAACAAATGAAATTTAGACAAATAAAAAGCTGGGATTAAAAGACTATGCCTTCAGTCCCAGCTTTTTTATAAATGAGCATAATCAAAGTCTAATGAGTATAATGCCCTCTGTAACTTAACGTTCCGATACAGCCGTATTACTTAATCGCACCACGAACCGCTTGCTCTAAGAATGCAGAAAAAACATGGCCGTTATGTTCCATTAACTTAGGAAACATTGAAATTGGCGTCATCCCCGGAAAAGTATTAACTTCATTTAGGTAAATTTCATCATCTTCGGTTAAGAAAAAATCAATCCGAGATAAATCTTTTAACTGCATGTGGGTAAACACTTTACGTGAATACTGATCGATATCGGCTAATTGCTTATCACTCAAGCCTTGTGCTTCAAGTGTGGTGGTTGAATGACTGCCAGCGCTGTATTTTTCATCATAGGTGTAGAACACACCGTCTGGTGCAATCACTTCACCCGGCTTAGTAATAATCAACTCACCTTGATATTGATAAGCGGCAACTTCAAGTTCACGAGGTTTAACCGATTTCTCTATCAATACTTGCTCGGAATATTGAAATGCATCTTGAATCGTTGAGGTGAGCTCATTACGATTTGTGACATTGTAACAACCAACAGATGATCCTTGTCTTGCGGCTTTTACAAATACATTCCCCCACAGATCAAAGGCTTGCTCAGCAATCATAATGGATTGTTGAGAATTCTCGGTTAAATATCGATAAGGCGTATTCGGCACCTTAAGCGCGTCATACCAAAGCTTTGAGGTGATTTTATTGAAACTGTTTGAGCTTGCTTCTGCACCACAACCTAGGTATGGGATGTTTGCTAGATCAAGCAAAGACTGAATATCACCCGTTTCTCCTGGAAAACCATGAATACAAGGGACAACATAATCGATCACAACAGAGGCGAAATCATCTCCTTTTAGCGCACCATGCATGATATCAAGTTCAACCAATAAGGTACTCGAACTTACCTCATCAAATAATTGCCAGCCGTTATTTTTAGTTAACTCAACTTTAATAACTCGAAAATCAGTGATTAACTTCAGCTGTTGCTCTAAATATTGAGCAGAGACCAGTGATACCTCATGTTCAGAAGAACCACCACCACATAAAAGTAGGATATTTTTCATTTTTAATACTGTTGTTAAAAGAGCCGAATTTCACTTTTTTTAGGTGAAAAAGTCGCCACTTTGTTTAATTATCGACACACAAAAAAGGAGCCCATATTGAACTCCTTGATTAACCTGCTTTATTTAACGATATAGGGTAATTTTTTGAGCTCAGGGTATTTTGATGTTTTGATTGCTTTTACGCTTTTAACAAATGGCTTTAGGTTTTGCATATCAATTGATAGTCGTAAAATAGCATCTTTTGCATCTTGCGCGGTTGCATAATTGCCCAACAATAATGTGTACCATTGTTTACCATTAACAGTTTTGCTATTTTCCCATTTAGGCTGATTTGACGGTAGGTTTCTCGCCACGGCAACCAAACTGTGCTCGCTACTTAATGCCGCGATTTGCACTAAGTAGTTATCTTCACCCGGTTGAGTCGCACTACTTAATAGATTATCTGGGTAGAAAACACGAACGGTAGATTCACTACTTTTTTTCTCTTCAGCTTTATTATCTATTACCTCTTTTGATTGTGGACTCAATTTTACCACTTTTTTGTTGGTGTCGGTGTTAGATTCTGTCGCTGACGCTGCCGATGTTTCTTTATCGGAAGCAGCAATTGCAGGTTCTATCATCGATGGTTCAGCATTGACATCCTGCTCCATTGGCGCGGCACTGCTTTCGGTAATAGGTTGTGCGACTTCGTCAGTTTTATAGGTTTCTTGATAAGATTCAGTTGAAACATCTGAATCATAATCGCTAGACGAACAAGCTGCTAATAACAGCGCAGAAAGGGAGATTATTACTACTTTCTTCATGAGAGGCCATATATCCATTAAAAACTTACTTTAATCATGCCCATAGATCTATTGAATATCAAGGTCTAAACCAACAGAAATCTAAAAATTATCAATATTCTGACGTTGCTAGAAATATCTTCCATCAAACCGGTTATAAAGCCAATTATTTGCATCAAATTAGTCTATTAATAGCGATAGATCACAGTCACGTATTTGTAGGTTAATGCTTGAGCTTATTTTGATTATGATGGTATTTAGAACCTTAGCACTACTTCTGTTTCTACCCTCAGAAATTAGTGTGGTAACGTCATGTTAATGGGTACATTTTATTGCTGTCATACGGTGGTTAATCATGTTGAACCTGAACAAATTACTAAAACCAACCTCTATCGCCGTTGTTGGCGCATCAATTCGCCCTTTTCGTGCCGGCTCTATTGTAATGAACAATTTATTACAAGGTGGGTTTCACGGCGCGATAATGCCGGTGACTCCTCGCTATAAGTCGGTTTGTGGTGTGTTAGCTTATTCAGATATCGATGACTTGCCTCTAACGCCCGATTTAGCCATTGTCTGTACCAACGCAAAGCATAATAAACATATTTTTCAGAAATTAGCCTACAAAGGTGTTGGCGCGGTGATTGTCATTTCCGCGGATATGTATCAGAACTTTGAGAGCGAACAAACATTAGATCAAGAATGTTTAACCATTGCCCATCAAGCCAATATGCGTATTTTAGGATCAAACAGCTTAGGCGTGATCTTGCCATGGTTAAACCTCAATGCGTCACTTTCTCCGGTTACTGCTTCTAAAGGCAGTATTGCGTTTATTTCTCAGTCAGCGGCTGTTTGCACCACCATTCTTGACTGGGCTAACGATAAAAACATTGGATTCTCTGCTTTTATCTCGCTGGGTAATGCCATTGATATTGATTATGCCGAGCTGTTAGATACTTTATCGGTCGACAGTAAAACATCCGCAATTTTGCTGTATGTCGATTCTATTAAAGATGCCCGCAGTTTTATGTCGGCTGCTCGAAGCGCCTCGCGTAATCGCCGTATTTTGGTCTTAAAAAGTGGTCGCAGTTATGCCGGACAACAGGCGGTGCTTGCCCATACTCGCGGTGAGCAAACTTTAGATATCATTTATGATTCTGCGATAAAACGTTCTGGGATGTTACGGGTAAACAATACCCATGAATTATTTGCGGCGTTAGAAACCTTAACCCACTCGGTTCCACTCAGAGGCGAACGATTAGCGATTGTCACTAATGGTGGTGGCCCTGCGATCATGGCGGTCGATGCATTGATTGACCGAGGCGGAAAACTGGCTCAGTTAACCGATCAAACCCTAGAAAAATTAACTGCATTGTTACCCACGAGTTGGTCTCATAGCAACCCGATCGATCTGGTCGGTGATGCCGATGCTCAACGTTATGTTGATACCATTACCTGCCTATTTGATAGTGATGAGATCGATGCCATCTTGATCATGCACAGCCCTTCGGCTATTTCACATCCGACTCAAACTGCCAATGCGGTGATTGATGCGATTAAAAACCACAAAAAGAGCAAACAATTTAATATCCTCACCAATTGGTCTGGCGAAGAAACCGCTAAAGAGGCGCGTAACTTATTCACCCAAGCAGGCATTCCTACCTATCGTACCCCAGAAGGTGCGGTGGGCGCTTATATGCATTTGGTCGAATACCGACGTAACCAAAAGCAATTGATGGAAACGCCACTGTCAGTAGAGTTACGAAAACCGACACAATTAGCTCAAGCAAAGCAATGGATTGCCCAGCAAGTTGAGCAACAGCATACGTATTTTGATTCCCATCATATAACGGCTTTAATGCACAACTACAGTATCAACGTGCTTCCCACATGGCTTGCCGCCGATCCAAGTGAAGCGGTACATATTAGTGAGAACTTAGGTTACCCTGTCACTGTTAAAGTGCGTTCACCAGATATAAAGCATAAATCTGAAATACAAGGGGTTATGCTGAATTTGCGTAATGCCACCGAAGTATCCAATGCAGCACAAGCGATTTTAGATCGCGCCAAACTGGCCTATCCGTCAGCATTAATTCAAGGTTTAACCATTCAATCTATGGTGAGTCATGCGGGCTCGCAAGAATTACGCATCAAAATTGATAGTGATCCTGTTTTCGGTCCGGTGATAAAATTAGGTCAAGGGGGCTCAGAATGGGATGAAACGCATGATGCTTCTGTCGCCTTACTGCCACTGAATATGGCGCTGGCCCGCTACCTCATTATTCGTGCGATGCGTGTCGGTAAACTGCGTCTTGAGCAACTTCCCAACCCTATAGATACGGTGGCCCTATGTCGTTTGCTAGTGCGTTTATCGCAAATGGTGATTGATTGCCCTGAGATCATCAGTTTAGATCTCCATCCATTACTCGCGGCTGGAGATGAGTTTACCGTGATTGATGCCAGATTAGAGCTCCAAGCTAAAGATGGCGCTGCTCGTCAACGTTTAGCGATTAAACCTTATCCGGTTGAGCATGAACAAACGTTAAGGTTAAAAAACAGTGAATCGTGTTTATTGCGCCCTATTTTGCCGGAAGATGAAGATCAATTGGCGCAGTTCATTACCCAAGTATCGCGTGAAGATCTGTATAAACGCTTTTTTTCCGATGTTGGAAAATTCAACCATGAAGCCTTAGCCAATCTGACTCAAATAGATTATGACCGTGAAATGGCTTTTGTCGCCACACAATATGATAGCAACGGCCAAGAGTTTATTATCGGGGTCGCCAGAGTGGTCGCAGACCCCCATAACTATGATGCTGAATTCTCAATTTTGGTTCGATCTGATCTAAAAGGCATTGGCCTTGGGCGGATATTACTTGAAAAGCTAATCAACTATAGTCGCAGCAAAGGCACGCATAGAATGGTGGGGATGACTATGCCTTCCAATAAAGGCATGATTGGGCTATCTCGTAAGCTGAATTTTCATACCACGATTCATTTTGAAGATAACGTGGTGGATATGCTACTCGAACTTCAACAAGGCCATTCCTAGCGGCTAATCCATTAATTAACTAGGGGTTCTTCGCCCTTGTAGACCTTGCGTACTTTTGAATTCAAATTTGAAATGCGCAAAGTCCTGCTTTTTTTATATATTCGAGCTCCATTTTTATATCTTCTGCCGCCATGATTTATTTAAAAAAAAGTCATTATGCCTCATATTCATTGTGATCTATCTCACAAATTTAAAACCTAAAAATATTAACAACACCGCTACCTCAACATAACTAATTGATAGCAATTCATTGATTTAATGAATCTAAATGGTTACTTTCATAGAGTAGACGCAAATAAAACGCACCATTAATGCAAATGCAAATGATAGTCACTATCATTCTTATTATATAGAATCCGTTCGAACTTATTTATTAACATAGTAACGGATAACTATATGTCTACCTTCAATTTTAAACCTAACCTATTGGCTACTGCGATTGCTTTCTCATTTTCCTCACCATTAATAGCGGCAGAAAAAAGTGCCTTAAACGAAGTTGTGGTGTCTGCCACCCGTACCGAGCAAAATATTAACGATGTTTCCGCTTCTGTCGAAACCGTTTCAAATAACGAGATCGATGACACTATGGCCAGCGATCCTAAACAAGCACTGCAATACACACCAGGTGTGGATGCACAAGGCAGTGGTCGCTTTGGGATCTCAGGTTATAACATCCGTGGTATGGAAGACAGTCGCGTCAAGGTTATGGTCGATGGTGTCCAACAACCCACCTCGTACAACCCAGGGTCTAATGAGCAACGTTTCTATCCCAATGATATCGAAATCGATACCTTATCGGCCATCGAAATTAACAAAGGTCCCTCTTCAACCTTATATGGTTCCGATGCCTTAGGTGGTGTAGTGCTATTTAAAACCAAAGACCCTTCTGATGTATTGATCAACGATGGCAACGAAAATCGATTTGGGATTAAATCGAGCTACACTTCAGCCGATGAAACCTTTAAAAACACTTTAACTTGGGCAATGCGTCAAGGTAAGTTCGAAACCTTATTGATGGTCACTTATGCCGATGGGTATGAAACAGAAACCTACGGTGATGGCGCCGATATTTCAGGACCTGATCGTGGCGCGGCCGATCCCGCCGATAAAAACATTGGTAATGTGTTAGGTAAAGCTTATTACCAAATTAATGATGCTCACCGAATTGGCTTAACGGTTGAATACTACCAACGTCAATATGATGAAGATGAATTGTCTTATGACGGCTACTCAATGACTATACCTAGCATGCCGATGCCATTGATCACTTATAATGATAGTTATAATCAAGATACCAGCGAACGTCTTCGGGTTGGACTCTCGCACGATTGGAGCATGAATACCCTACTAGCCGATCAACTGGCTTGGTCAATCAACTATCAAATGTCGGATTCCTTATCGAAAAATCACGATACCACCACAGGTATGATGGGGACTGGAAAGCGCATGCGTAAGCGTGATGCCAGTGATGATAGCATTCAATTTGATGCCCAATTTGATAAATTAATCGAAGCAAATCATGGGTTCCATCAGCTCACTTATGGTGCTAACTTTATGCACAATAAGTTTAAAATTGATAATAGCGACCATAAATATGATCTCGCCACCGTCGGCCCTGGCAACACTGGTATGCCGGATGCTACCTTAGTTAAATGGGGCGCGTTTATTCAAGACCAAGCCTTTTTACTCGATGAACGTGTCATTCTAACGGCAGGTTTGCGTTACGATTCTTTTAAAACCTCACCTAAGACTGACGACGGTTTTACCACTGAATATCCTGAAAATAAAAGTGACTCGTTTACCGGAAAAATAGGCACTGTTTATCATTTTAGTGATCACTTCAGTAGCTTTGCGCAAATTAGCCAAGGTTTTAAAGCACCGACGGTTTACGATCTTTATTACTTTTATAATCAAGGTGCTATCGTCGATGCCAATCCCGATCTTCAGCCCGAAAAAAGCTTATCTTATGAGCTAGGAGTCCGTGGACAAAATCAATCCGCGCGTTTTGAATTAGTTGGCTTCTACAATGATTACAGTGACTTCATCACTGACCAATATTTAGGTAAAGTCGGCAATAAAGATCATTACAGTAAAAGTAATATCGCCAATGCTGAAATCTATGGGGTCGAATTTTCATCGACTATTTTACTTGATCAAGCTTTTAACGCTCCGCAAGGTATCTACAGTAAATTTTCGGTGGCTTACGCCGAAGGTCGAGACAAAGACAGTGGCGATCACCTAGATTCTGTTGCCCCACTCACCGGTAATGTTGGCGTTGGCTATTACAGTGTCAATCATACTTTTGGTGGTTTAGTTAATATCACAATGGCGGCGAGTAAAAATGATTGGTCACAAGATGATAATTTTGTGGCGGCAGGTTATAGCTTAGTCGATTTAACCACCTATTATCGTCCTATCCAGGACTTAACCTTACGTGCAGGATTATTTAATGCTTTGGATAAAAAATATTGGTTATATTCTGATCTGAACGGTAAAAAATCGGGCGAAAATCAAGACTTTTATACTCAATCAGGTCGTAACTGGGGCGTTAGCTTAGATTATCAATTTTAGGCTCTTTTAATCAATCGATGATGAAGCCAATATTATTGCCAATGAAACTGCCACTTTTGGTATTTTCATTGGCTTTTATTGTATGAAGAGTGTTTTTTTACGCAATAAAAAAGCCAGCCTAGGCTGACTTTAAAAAGTAGAAATCTAAATTTTTTAATTAAAAAGGTATTGATTTCTATGCTAAATAACGAACTATCTTTATGATTTATCTTTCATTTCATGTCGAACCATTACAACACTAGCAAGAATAAACATGATAATAAGACCTAATGACATTAGGAACCCCCAAGTTAATAAAAAGTAATATAATTATTATAGTCAGTGCATTTTAATTCATCACCTCGTAATAACAAGTTACAGTTTGATTTTTGAGAGAAAGCTAACAGTTTGTGTTCAATAAAAAACCATCATTGCTGTTCATAAGATATTTTGATCTTGATGAACCACTCTGATGGTTTTTAATAACTGCAATTTTTGTTATTTATTAATCTACCGTTGCATGCATCTTAATGCACAGTTGAGAACGTCTTAGACTTCAGGATAACCATTTGGGTTATTCGATTGCCAACGCCATGTATCTTGCGTCATATCATCTAAGGTGCGAGTTGCTTGCCATTTTAAATCGGCTTTAGCTTTAGCCGGATCGGCCCAACACTCTGCAATATCACCAGGACGACGTTCAACCAGTTTATAAGGAACCGGTTTACCCGACGCTTTTTCAAACGCTGCCACCATTTCTAATACACTGTTGCCGTTACCCGTCCCTAAGTTATAGATATGCAAACCTGCTTTTTTACCAACATGGTTAAGCGCAGCTAAGTGGCCATCAGAAAGATCCATAACATGAATATAATCACGAACACCAGTTCCATCAACGGTTGGGTAATCACTGCCAAACACCGATAAAAACTCACGGCGGCCGACCGCAACTTGAGAAACAAATGGCATTAAATTATTCGGGATCCCTTGAGGATCTTCACCTAATCGTCCTGACGGGTGCGAACCTACTGGGTTAAAGTAACGTAATAAAGTAATGCTCCAATCTGGATTAACTTTTTGGAAATCCGTCAGGCACTCTTCAATAATTAACTTGCTACGGCCGTAAGGATTGGTCGCACTAGTAGGAAAGCTTTCTAAAATAGGCACAGAAGCAGGATCGCCATATACAGTAGCAGACGAGCTAAACACTAATGATTTAACGCCTGCATCACGCATGGCAGCGGTTAATACATAAGAGCCATTAACGTTGGTATCATAATATTCAAGTGGCATTGCGACCGACTCACCCACCGCTTTTAAACCTGCAAAGTGAATAACCGATTCAATATCATATTGGCTAAACACTTTATCTAAATCAGCTTTGTTACGCACATCACCTTCAACAAAGATTGGACGTTGGCCCGACACTTCTTCAATGCGATCAAGTACGCTAGATTTGCTGTTATAAAGATTATCAAAAATGATTGGCGTCATACCGGCTTCGATCATTTGAATGCAGGTGTGACTGCCGATATATCCCATTCCGCCCGTAACTAATACCAACATAACCACCTCAATATTAAAGAAATTGATTCGATTTTAGCCTATTTAATGCTAAGCACAACCGAATATCATTAAGTTTAACATTAAGTGTTTATTAATAACGTCAGCATAATGACAAGAGCCCATTTCATTCTTCGCTCGAGGTGCGTAACAATACATCCAGTTGATCAACCACATCTGACCAATCGGCATCTTCGGCTTTCGCTTCTTTTAAAAATGCCGCTTGGGAATCATTCCAAAAATCAGCGTGATGTAATTTGGCTCCACCTGATAAGTGAATACGATGCTGTCGAATAAAGCCTTTTATTTCTTCTTCGTTGCTAGCAAGACCGAGTTGATCGAACAGTGAGCTTAGACTGTGATTATGCATCTCCATTTAATGCTCCTTTGTCATCAAAAATAACTAATTTATTGAAGTAACTTCGCTATAAGTATAGTTGATAGTCAATTTCTCGCCTGCTCCTTGTCCTCGTCGATCTCCGCTTACATCTAATCTCTATCCGCACTGAATCGCTAACTTCGTTTAAAGATTTTAGTGGTAAGCACCATGCCAAAAATCATAGCGGCAACAAAGGCGAGTATGCCAATGTTAAATCCTGACAATGATGAAATAGCAGGTCCAGGGCACACTCCGGCGATCCCCCAACCAATACCAAAAAGAGCCGCACCAGCAATCAGTTTTTTGTCGATTTTTTTATTGGTTGGAATACACAGTTTTGTATTATCTAACGCTTGTTGACGTGGTTTTATCACCCAGTGATACATTGGGGTAAACACAAGTAATGCCCCGCCCATCACAAAGGCTAAACTCGGATCCCAATTGCCCGCTACATCCAAAAAGCCAATCACTTTGGCGGGATCTGCCATACCTGAGATCACCATGCCCATACCAAATAATAGGCCCGCAATCAGTGGCATCATTTTATTAAAGTTCATCATATTAATTACCTGAATTGTGGCCTATAGAAGATGAATACGAACGAAAACAGTGACTGCCGCTACCAGCATAAATACGCAAGTGGCAACGATGGATCGAATTGAAAACCGTCCCATGCCACAAATACCATGCCCGCTGGTACAGCCATTGCCTAATTTAGTCCCGATGCCAACCACAAACCCTGCCACCAGCATTAACAATAAACTGGTAACGTATTGCTGTGGAATACCTGAAAACCCAGCACTCGATGAAAAAGCATTGGCGATCGCTCCTCCCCCAATTAAGCCAAGCACAAATAACACCCGCCATAATTTATCCACCTGCTGGCGATTAAACAACCCACCAACAATGCCACTTATTCCGGCGACCTTGCCATTAAACAACATCAATAATGTCGCCGAGACGCCTAATAACAGCCCACCAGCTAAAGAAAACCACGGGATTTGCATATATTATTACTCTCTTTTTGCAATTTCTCACCAGTATATTAGTATTTTATATATTAGCAATATCTAATTTATTATATATACTTTTCTTTCATTAAAAACTAACGACTGAGGTAACGATGAAAATTATCATTATTGGTGGAGTAGCTGGAGGTGCATCAGCGGCAGCAAGGGCGCGCAGATTAAGTGAAGACGCTGAAATCATTATGTTTGAGCGCGGTCCTCATGTTTCCTTCGCAAACTGCGGTCTCCCTTATCATATCGGTGGCGATATTACTGATCGAAATAAGCTGTTATTACAGACACCAGATAGTTTTTTAGCCCGTTTTAATGTTGATGTCCGGGTAATGAATGAAGTTGTAGCGATTAATAAAGAAGATAAAAGCGTTACGGTCACTAATCTTTTACAAGGTAGCCAATACACAGAGTCGTACGATTTTTTACTATTAAGCCCTGGCGCTTCCCCTATTGTTCCACCGATTAATGGTATTGATAATCCATTAACGCATTCTTTACGGAATATTCCAGATATGGACGCCATACTTACAAGTCTCAAACAATATCAGCCACAACATGCAACCGTGGTTGGTGGTGGTTTTATTGGTCTTGAAATGATGGAAGCCTTCCATCAGCTTGGGATTAAAACGACCTTGATCGAAATGGCGGATCAAGTGATGACACCTGTAGATCGTGAAATGGCGGGTTTCGTTCACGAAGAAATCAGAGCTAAAAACATTGATTTACGATTAGGCGTTGCGCTGCAGTCTATACAACACCAGTCGAAGGATAACCTATTAACACTATCATTAAGTAATGGTGAGGAACTACAAACGGGGTTACTCATTTTGGCTATTGGTGTTAAGCCTGAAATCACTCTCGCCAAACAAGCCGGTTTAGAGGTTGGAGAACTTGGTGGCATCAAAACCAATGTAATGATGCAAACTAGCGATCCAAGTATTTATGCGGTAGGTGACGCTATTGAGGAAATGGATTTTGTCTCCGGAAAAGCAACTTTAGTGCCTCTTGCTGGTCCAGCAAACCGCCAAGGAAGAATGGCAGCAGATAATATGTTTGGCCGAGCACAAAGCTATCAAGGAACTCAAGGGACTGCGATTTGTAAAGTATTCGATCTCGCCGTCGCCTCGACAGGAAAAAATGAAAAGCAATTACAGCAAATGAAGACACCGTATCAAAAAGTGTATGTGCATACCGCAAGTCATGCTAGTTATTACCCTGGAGCAGAAACAGTATCTTTAAAGCTTATCTATAACCCAAATAATGGCAAAATTCTTGGTGCACAAGCCATCGGAAAAGATGGTATTGATAAACGAATTGATATCATAGCAGTAGCACAACGGGCAGGTATAACAATTGAACAGTTACAACATATTGAACTCACTTACGCACCCCCTTATGGCAGTGCCAAAGATGTTCTAAACCAAGCTGCGTTTGTTGCTAATAACATTATAAATGGTGATGCTGCACCTATCCATTATGATGAAATTAACAATTTAAATGATGATCAGATATTGCTTGATGTTCGCAACCCTGGCGAGAGAGAAAACAATAACCATATCATTGGGGATATCAATATTCCGCTTGATCAATTACGTCAACGGATAAGTGAACTACCAAAAGACAAGGAAATCATTGTTTACTGCCAAGTTGGGTTACGCGGTAATGTTGCGTATCGTCAACTCGTCAACAATGGCTTTAAAGCCAAAAATCTTATCGGGGGTTATCGTACCTACCTAGCGGCTAACGCTTAATACAATTAATATTTACCCATAGATTCATATATAAAACCCCGTACCACTCAATTGAAGCGATGCGGGGTTTTATCTTATGAGAATAGCCTCATCACTTATTCACTATAAGTACGACAATGCTCAATCGCTTTCTCTAACAGTTCTAATGCGGTTTGGTCACAAGGAGGAAGCTCGGCCGTTTGCGCTTCTAATGGTGTCACTCGCTCACCCCATTTAATTAAACCCGCTCCCCAGGTTAAGCCTGCGCCAAATGCAGCCACTAAGATGTTTTGGTTTGGTTTAATAAAGCCTTGCTCTACTGCTTCACACAAGGCAATAGGAACGGTTGCCGCTGAGGTGTTGCCGTATTTTTGAATATTCACAAACGCTTTTTCTTGTGGAATACCCGCAAAGTCGCATAAGGTTTGAATGATGCGAATATTGGCTTGGTGCGGAATGACACTATCAATATCTTCTTTGCTTAAACCAGAGCGTTCAATCACTGATTGAGTAGCCGCGCTCATGCCTTTTACTGCCCGTTTAAAGATATCACGTCCAACGAAGTCAAAATCCCAGTTACCATTTTGCTCATCAAAACGTTCCATAGCAGTACCAAATTTTGGCACGGCTAAAATATCACGACCTTCAGCATCACAACCCAATGAGGCTTGTTGTAAGCCCACCGCTTGTTGCTGTTCACGACGAGAAAGCACCACCGCACCAGCGCCATCACCAAATAAAACGGCGGTATCACGCTTCATCCAGTTAAGGTAAAAACTTAAATGTTCTGCGCCAATAATAATGGCATGACGGTAGTTACCCGCTTGGATTAAACGAGTACCGGTTTCTAAGCCATACAAAAATCCGGTACAAGCGGCATTTAAATCAAACGCGGCCGCGGCAGGAATGCCAAGATTTTGTTGCACTTTAGAGGCTATATTAGGGATCAGTGTATCTGGTGAGCAGGTCGCAACAATTATACAATCCACATCACTGGCGCTAATACCCGCCGCCTGCATGGCATTTTTCGCGGCTACAGTGGCGAGATCTGAGGTTTCAACATGACTAATTCTTCTACTTTGGATCCCCGTGCGAGATTGGATCCATTCATCTGATGTTTCTAGAAAAGTACTCAGATCATCATTTGTTAACGTCGCAGGTGGAAGGCACTTGCCCCAGCCTGTAATTTCAGCGTAAACGTTCGCCATAAAAACATCCTAATATTTGATTATGTATGCCCAAGTATGGAATGGGTATCGCTATTTTTTAATTGAATATAACTCGATTATACGATAGTTATTAACAAACCGATACGTTCATACTTCACAGTCCATAAGGGAATATCATGACCACATTTACTTCGCCTTGCCCACATTGCCAAAGCAACAACAAACTGCCACTTGAGCGGGTGTCGGATAACGCCACTTGCGGCCGTTGTAAACAGCCTTTATTTGATGGTAAACCGATCACCGCCAGTTCAAGTAATATCGAGGCTTTACTTCAATCAAAGCAACCTATCGTGATTGATTTTTGGGCCCCTTGGTGCAATCCATGTGTCGGCTTTGCTCCCGTGTTTGAACAAACTGCTCAAGCCTTCGAAGGACAAGTACGCTTTGTAAAAGTGGATACTGAAGCACAACAAAATATTGCCGCTTCCTACCAAATACGCAGCATCCCCACCATAATGGTGTTTAAAGGCGGAAAAAGAGTCGATTCAATTAATGGCGCACTTCCTCCTGCTCAATTTAAACAGTGGTTAGAGCAAGCGTTGCAAAAATAGCAGTTCAACCGATAGCGTTATGCAATATTCAGGTATTTATGGGTTTGGATCGACAAACGCCAATTGCGCTCAATACACACTTGCATACACAGTTCGGTCGCTCGCGGTTTTTGACTGATCGGTTGTAATGCAATGCCCGATTTAGCTTGGCAATTGGTCGCCGTTAATAACGCATCAAGTTGATCGATATCTTTTTGGGTTGCCACCGGATGCTTGATCTCATTCGCTCGTTGCATTGCGCTAGTTAATACGGGTAATTTTCCTTTCATGGCAACTTTAGGTGACACTGTCACCCAGGTATTATCAGAGCAGATAATTTCAGAGGTGCCACTGGTTTCAATTTGGCACTGACACCCCATCTTCTCAAACGCTTGAGTTAAAGGAAGTAAGTTATAAAGGCAAGGCTCACCACCAGTGATCACGATATGTTTGGCTGTAAAACCAAGCGATTGATATTGCGAAATTATTTCATCAACGGACGCTAAGCACCATGTCGGACTATCCACTTGCTTAATGATGATATCGCTAAAACTCACTTGATCTTGCGCTAACGCCTGCCAAGTTTGTTTGGTATCACACCACGCACAACCAACAGGGCAAACTTGCAAACGAATAAAGACTGAAGGTACGCCGGTAAAATGACCTTCACCTTGAATCGTTTGAAATATTTCATTCATTTTATACACAATTATTCACCCACGTAAATACAACCTGCGGTACAGGTTTCTTTAATTTCAACTTTGCTGAGTTGAGGTAACGCGGGTTTGACTTGTAACCAAATCCATTTAGCTAAGACTTCGCTGGTTGGATTTTCAAGCCCTTCAATATCATTTAAATAATAATGATCTAAACGCTCATAAATTGGCGCAAATATTTGTTTGATATCACCAAAATCAATCACCCAACCTGTGGTCGCATCCACTTCGCCTTTGACATATAAACGCACAAAAAATGAATGACCATGTAAACGGCCGCACTTATGCCCTGCTGGTACATTGGGTAGATGGTGCGCGGCTTCAAAAATAAAGTCTTTATAAATTTCACAAGTCATAATGTTACCGTTCAGTTGAATAGATGGAATTATCAATACTCAAAGTCTTTACTGCTTATTATTACTGTTAGCAAAGTGAGTATGAACTTTGTGCCTGAATATATAGATACTCCCCTCATAAATAAAGATATATGCTCGATTCATGCATTTATTGCTCATTTTTAGCACAATAAAGCAATTGATAGCGCCTAAATTTCATTAGCAGGGGGTTGGGTTTATTGCTATGATGCGCCCCAATCAATACCATCGGCTGACTCGAGGGTAGACATTTACTGGAGAGAAGCATGAATCGTAAGAAGAAAATCAATTCGATCTTAAAAAAACGTATTAAGAAGATGAACTCAAAACTTCACACCTCGAATAAACCTAAATACGTATCAAAAGCCGATCGTGAAAAGTTAGTACTGGAAGCGCAGCAGCAAAACGATCAACAAGTCGATGCTCAGCAACAAAGCGAACAAGAACAAATCGAACAAGAGTAACAAGCAGGTTTATCGTCGCGGTTAATTTCGCGGCAATAAAACCCTAATACCCGCTCTACAACTCCGTCTTTTAGGCCTATTTCTACTCTAAAGTAGTAGCGTATTTCGGGTAAAATTTAACTCACATCAAAGAAAGTGCAGATGCTGATTTTATCACCAGATCTGCATCCTCAAACTTCTTATAATGGCATCACAAACTCAAGTGGTGCGATTATGACTTTTATCGAATCTTTTACGTTAATGCTGGCCTTGGTGTACAGCGTTAGCTTGCTCTACACCAGTGGTAAAAAATTAGGTGCGGCGATAGCCACTATCGTTGTACTCACGGCGGCGCTAAGCACTCTTTATTGGCCATTATTTGTCGCATTGCTGATGGCTGTTATGGTGATCACTGGCGTACACAAAATTCGTCCTGAGTTTGCCCAAGCTAACCAACGGCCCGATATTCTGCGCAATGCTTGCCAACATGCAATGGCACTGTCATTCTTCTTTGTTGCCATTCAATATGCCGTTCATACCGCATTATTAACCGCGCAAATTTCTCCGAGTTTTTTACGCCCTGATGTCACCGATGCGTTCTTGCCAATTGCCGCCGCCATTCAGCTTAAAGCGATTGTTACTTTAGGATTTTGGGATCAAACCCACCCTGCTGGCGCGGTGATGTTATTTACGGTATTAATTACTGGTATTGTCTGCAAACGCGCCTTTTGTGGCTGGATATGCCCATTGGGATTGGCGGGCGAATATATTTATAAGCTTCGTTTAAAAATGATCAAAAAAGCCTATTTACCACCCGCCTGGATAGATTGGCCATTGCGGATGATGAAATACTTATTATTGGCCTTTTTTGCGTTTATTTCTTTAGGCATGCACCCAGCTAATATTCCCTATTACCTCAATGGCAACTATCACAAGATTGCCGATATCAAAACCGCATGGGTATTTGTCGCACCAGGTACGATTACCTTGGTGGTATTTGCAGTGATTTTATTAATGGCAGCATGGCGTAAACGCGCTTTTTGTCGGTATTTTTGCCCTTACGGTGCGCTATTAGGCTTAATCAGTTTTGCCAGCCCATTTAAAATTCGTCGTCAAAAGAATCACTGTTTAAATGAACGTGGTGATATGAATTGCGATAAATGTACTCGAGCTTGCCCGTCCAATATTATTATTCATACTGCAACTCAAATTCGCACCGATGAATGCCAAGCTTGTATGCGTTGTGTTTCCGCTTGCCCTAAAAAAGAAGCCTTAGTGTTTAAAACTCGTAACGGTTGGCAATTATCCAGCAAGCACTTAATGATAGTGGTACTGGTGATCATGTTTGGGATCCCATTACTGGCTTTTGCCGGCGGTTATTGGCACAGTCAAACCAGTAATGACATTCGGATGCAGCTTATTCAGGTTATGGACTACATCCGTTATTAATACTTATTGTCGTCACTCTCTGATCTTCTTGTGACTGCAACGGGTAGCGTTAAGCTCTATTGACATACTGAAGCCTTAAAGCAACAAATCAGCTTGGATCGGAAAATATTCATCGGCGGCTTCGATTAAAGAATTCGCCGTCAGTCCCGGCACGCCATACACTTCAACTTTTTTACCGTAACGCTGCTGAATACGTTTTGCCAATAAATCAAAGTCGCCATCGCCTGATGCGATCACAATTACATCGGAGATTTCAGCCAGTTCAATGGCATCGAGTGCAATACCCACATCCCAGTCGCCTTTGGCTGAGCCATCTTGACGTTGGATAAACGGCTTTAACTTCACCTCAAATCCAATGCCACGCAAAATATTATGAAATTGCTTTTGTTTATCATCACTGCGCGCGATTGCATAGGCATTAGCATGTACTAAGGTGCGATCTTTCATGACTTTGGCCCAAAAAGCATTGTAGTCAAAGTGACGATGGTAAATATCACGCGTGGTGTAATAAATATTTTGTACATCTACTAAAATCGAAACAGTTTGCATATAAATCCAAATTTGAATAGTAACTATAAAACATCAGGTTGAGCGTGCTTATTAATCCACTGCAAGTATTCCGCATACCCAGTTTCAATTGGCAGCATCACTACTTGTGGTACTTGGTAGGTATTCACGCTCAGTATTAAGTGTTCGACCGCTTTGTACTGGGTCTTAACCATTTTGATGATCAAAAGTGATTCTTGATCTTGATTGATCTCGCCATGCCATTGGTAATAACTGGAAATAGGTAACACTTGCACACAAGCCGCCAATTGTTTTTCGAGCAATTGCTCAATCAATAACTGCCGCACTTCATCATCGTTGGTGGTGGTTAATACCACCGCGCAAGGTTGTAGACGACCTTGGTCACTTTTGTGAATATCACTCTCGGTAATAACACTCATCGGCTATCTCCTTCATTCTCATGTTTTTCTGGCTTAGATTAGGCTATTGGCTTGGCTATTCAGGCTTAACCCACACCTGACTAAAGTCAAACCAACCTAATGCGTTGCAAGTGGCGTTTTGTAACGAACCACAATGATCTTGCCCCACTCCTAACCAGCAATGAAACATCGGGATCAATTGCTTACTCTGCACTAACTCTTTAGCCAATGCTTTGGCCGGAAACGAAACATTATTATCCCCACGCCAATCACTGATTAATTGTTGCCATCGTTGAAATAACTCCGGTTTACTCATCTTCTGTATATCACTATAGCCGAGTAACCAACCCATCAAGGCATCTTTTCGATTATTCGCCAGCCCCATAGGTTTAAGCCAAATGTCGATTTCTTGAGGATTTTCAACCTCTACATCGTATTTTACTGTACGGATCGCAATGCCATCTTTTTTAAGTAGTGATTTGATTGCTGCCACCACATGAGGAAACAAAGGGTGCATCGCATGATAAGCCACGGTAATAACGGGCTTGGTGGTATCTGGATCAAATGGCAGTTCAATATCAGCATGATAGGTACCACTATGATGCCAACCGGGTTTTAAACCATGCGCATGCAAAAGACCCAGTTCAATCACTTTTTGATCGGGGATTTCACGCAATAAACTAAAAGAATTCAAACGACTGGCAAAATACTCTGCCCATAATGGATCTTTTGCCAGACCGGTGATTTGGTTAAGCAGTAAATAAGTGCAACCAGGATCAAGTTCAACATCAATAAATTGCCCTTCTTTGGGCTTCATTGGGTTGGTCAAACTCGGATACACCATCGACGAGTGAGTTTCATCAATAACCCATACTTCAACCCGTTCAATTAATGGACGAAAACCAAAGTACTGATCATGAGCTTCTAAAACCAAACGCATATTATCATTACGCGTCACTCGGTAAGGCCCAGTGCCATTAGGAATTAAATCGAAATTATCTGATCGCTCTGAACTGCTCGGCAAGATCTTAGCCAGAGTCTCAGTTAACAATAGTGGCAAATGGTGGTCGGCTTCACTGAGTAAAATATCCAGCGTGTTGGTTGCCGATGAGGAAGCAGATTCGATATGTTTGAATAATAACATCGAACTCATTTGTTCAATGCTTTCAATGATATCTTTGATCTGTAGACGATCGCCATTATGAAAACGAATACCGGAGCGAAGATAAAAACGCCAATGAGTCGGGCTGAGCATTTCCCAATGATGGGCAAGATCAGATTGAACTTGTTCATGTTCGTCTAACTGAGTTAATCCACTGAATACTTGGTGAATAATATGTTGCTCGGAGCGACGAGTCGGTTTAACCGGATTTAAGTTGGCCAGTTGACGATAATAAGGCAAGCGCACTACTTGCTGCCCTTCTAAATGACTGACACCTAGGTAACTTTGAAATATTTGAGTTAAACGTGCCGGATCGTTATCCAGCACCGATAATGCATGCTCGATTTTACCTTCTTCTAAATAACGCTTGGCAAGATTTTCACTGACATCGTATTTATTGCGTTTAAAAATCAATTGAGATTGTTTGCCACGTCCAGCTGCTGGGATCCATTCCACCCAACCTTCTTCCGCCAGTTTATTTAATACAATACGAGTGTTACGGCGGGTACAGCATAAAATGTCCGTCAGTTCTTCGAGTTGAATGGAAGCATCTTCACCTTGAAAATGCTCAAATAAACGTTCAAATTGAATGCGTAAACGAGGACTGCTCATAAAGAGGAAACTCAACTATCTTGGGTGATAACAATATTTCCTAGATTAGCACGCAAAACTGGGAATTTCTTTGATTAAATCTAAAAAAATTGGGGGGTGGATTTCCTCTTTTAAGCCTAACCAAGCGGGCTATCTGAGTGAGTATCTGCGTTTAAGTGCCAGCGTTATTGTTATCGTTTAACCGGAACGCCAATAAAATCCGCTACTTGTTGCAGCTGTACATCGTTATCTAATGCGACTGACCACTGGCATTGCATGTCATAGGCGGTGATCACATTCGCGCCACGCCCGATTAAAGTTAACGCATCGATTTGAGCCTGCAAAGTTACCTGCCCGCCAGCGTTTAATCGCACCACCACTTCATGCATATTGGCGATAACTTTACCGTGAGTAAATTCTATGATCATTTGCGTTGTTTCACCGCCATAGTAATACGACTGGTGCACAATAAGCGTTGTTCTTCATCCACAATTTCAATCTGCCACACTTGAGTCGACACGCCAATATGAATAGGTTTAGTCGTGCCCGTCACCACTCCACGACGCTTAGCGCGAATATGATTAGCGTTAATATCAAGCCCAACACAATACGTATTATCATCAACACACATATTAGCCGCTAACGAGCCTAATGTTTCTGCCAGTACCACCGAAGCGCCACCATGTAACATGCCTAGTGGTTGATGGGTAGTATGATCAACTGGCATAGTGGCAGAAATGCTGTCTTCCGTTAACTCGCTATACACAATGTTTAAATGCTCCATGATGGTATTTTTAGACGTCGCATTCAGTATTTCAAGAGTAACGGGTTTCTTCCAAATCATGTGCATTCCTTGTGGTATATCTGTTGTTGGTCTGAAACTCTGTGCTCCAATTGCACAAAACAAACTATTTGGCTTAAGATATTATCATCTAAGGTGAACTGCAAGGTGACCACTTAAATACTGATAGTTCAAACAATACTATTTCAACAGAGTTTTACAGACTCATACCCACTAACTGCCCCAAAATGCGGTTAAAATGGCTCAAATTATAAGAACATTCACAAAATACAAAACATATCCAATCTATTGATAATTTGTATGGGTTTGATAACCAAAAAGGTGTATGATTTCCGAACAACAATATTCCCCTCGATGGGAACGTAAAACACCTTTGCTTGCAAAAAAGGGAAAAGGGTCAGTTCACTGCGAACTGACCCTTTTCTCATCTTAAAACCGTCTATTATTAAGATCGTAATAGAGTTTAGCTACTCACCACTTTTTATGCCCTTGTTCTAAATGCACTACATCGACTAGGTCATCGCTCGAGACTTGGAATGCTTGTCCGAAGCCTTTTACAAATAGGCCTTGCTGCGGGCTTAAACAAAACAGTTTAAAATCCTCTAATTGGCTAAGGCTGGTGATGATCTCACCAAATCTCTGTTCCATTTGTTCAATCACACCTTGCCATTGCGCTGTATCACGCTCAACAACACTGGCTTTTGCATCAAAACTTAAACGTTTACGAGCAAACAATTGTTTGGCGGACTCTTCATCTTCGATCAACATCAATGAAACATTCGGCTGATCTAATAAATTACGCGCATGACGAGCTATCTCAGAAATTAACACAAAGTAACCTTGCTTATTTGACACAAATGGCGCGTAACTCACGTTCGGTTGCCCGTTTTTATCAATAGTCGCCAGTTGAATGGTCTTACGCTCATCGCGAAATTCTTGGATCTCTGGGCCGAGTCGATTCTGCAACCTTTGTTGTTTTACTTCATTTTCCATAATTTCTTCCCTTAGCTAGTATTAGAGTGACTATCTTGCTTTATTGCTGTTTACTCGATAACGATAGACTGAATCTTTATATAATAATTTCCAATGGTTAAGTCGTTTAGGGTGTAAGCTTAACCACCAACTGTTTGAATTTTTCAACTTGTTCTGGCAACAAGGCTCGTTTGTTATCCCGCCCTAAGTACACTTTAAAAATACTGTCTCCTTGCAAATCAAAAAAGCCAAAGTAATAGCTTTCTTTACCGCGAAATAGTTTAGAGACTAAAGCGACTTTAGACATTTTGGATAAATTTAAGTGACCTTGTAACTCGCACTCGCGCCCCATTAAGTTATAATATCCGTGGGCGACTTTCCCTTTTGGAAACGGTGCTTTTACTTCAAAAATCGATCCGCCCGAATGCACAATGCTGGTCATATTCCCCCAACCGACCAAGTGCTCTAACAGGCTTTGGGCGTGCTTCCCATCGACAACGACCGCCATTTCACTTGGTAATGCGACCACCACCTCAAGCTCTGAAATCTTCAGTTGTTGTGCGATAGCGGCTGGCAATAAACTCGGATCGCTGTCAATCATACTCATCACTGCGCTATTCATTTGTTGTCTCTCTTCCATTAAGACCTTCTCTTATTTGTTATCACAATGTTGCTGATCGTGTTGATGAGATGCATCTTAATTTCACCCAAATAATAATGCAAATGATAATTGATATTATTCGCATCTTGATTAATAATCACCTCGATCATTTATTTAACATTCTCTACCAGTAAGGACACTTTGTGAATTTCAATCGGTATACAGTAGCGGCAAGCATTGCGATTGGTGCGCACATCTTGATGTTCACTCAATTCGATCAGCAAAAAGCCTTTGCGATGCCAGCAGGCAGCACCAGCACTAAAGTTTCGGTCAATTTGGTGGCAATGGCTTCTCCTGCCGATCCAATGCCGAGTATGACGCCTAAAAAGCCAAACTCTGCTCTTAAAAAGTCGAGTATCAATGCTAAAGACCCAGTAAAAACGCACAGCACCCGCTCTACAAGCAAACAAAACCCGCAAGCAACTAAAAAATCCGCGAATAAGACCGTCGCGGCATCAGCATCGGCTTCACACCGAGCTAAAACTAAAGCAAGCAATAACACATCGGTTAAAAACTCCGCGCCTGTAAATAAAAAAATCACGCCCATAAAAAAATCGCCACCCAAAGCGACGGCCATAAGTAAACCGGCGCCTTCAGTCACGGCCAATCAAGCAGTAAGCACTCAATCAGCGGCTAAAAAAGGCGTTAGCGAACAACCTATTTTAATTGATCAACCCGATTTTATGTCGCCACCAACTAAGCCTCGCTATCCTCGCCTTGCTCAACGCAAAGGGATAGAAGGCACCGCGACTTATGAAATTTGGTTAGATAAAAATGGCCACCAGATCAAGCAAACCTTGCTGTCGTCATCTGGTGCAAATCTGTTAGATAAAGCCGCTTTGGATGCGATAAAGAAATGGAAGTTTACCCCACAAAAAGTCAACGGTATTGCTATGGCACACCGCGTTCAGATCCCTATTCGTTTTAAATTGGATTAATGATGGAATTTATTCTCAACGCCCAGCAACAATTTGGTCTTATGGCTTTGCCTTTGGTGATTTGCTCACTCATCACACTCATTATCATTATTGAGCGATGCCTGCATGTGATACTCAATTTCCATATTGGCCGCAAACAAGTTGGCATCCAATTGACGACTATTGAGCCTAGCGATCCTGACAGCGTCAAAACATTAGCCGCGCAATTATCTGCCAAGCGGGCGCTACTTTTTCAAGGCACTGGCTTGTTACTGCGCCAGCAACACAGCCAAAAAGCATTACGTGAAGATATTGCTCAAATGTGGTTACAAGAAAGACGCAGTCAGCTTAATAGTGGTCTTAAACTGCTAACCTTAATTGGCGTGATCAGCCCATTAATTGGCCTATTGGGTACGGTTTTAGGGTTAATTGATATGTTCAAAGGCGTCGCGGCAAGCACCGGCAATATAACCCCCAATGATCTTGCCGATGGTTTAGGCTTGGCAATGCGCACCACGGCTGCCGGTTTAATTGTCGCGCTACCGGCAATTTCTGCCGCGCAACTGTTCACGCTTTGGTCTGATCGAGTGATCTTTCGCTTAGAGCACGGATTGAATCAGGTCAATTTATGGATTGAAGGAGTGGATTATTCTGGTTTGGGTTTCGTTTCTAAACGTGCACAAAGCAAACGAGCATCACAAACAACTACACCGTGGGTGAACGATTTATGATCCGTTCACAACCGACCAAGAACACTCAAGCTTTAGCGCCAGATCTGACACCATTGTTAGACATTATCTTTATTGTGATGGTGTTTTTATTGCTCACCGCCTCAGTCAAATTAAGTTCGTTAGAAGTGCAATTACCCGATAGTGAGGCGTCTGCGACTCAAGCGGTCGATAGCCAGTCGATCACCTTAAATATTCTCACAACAGAACCATTTTGGGCAATCGATGGACAAGCAATGGCAGACTGGCCGCAGTTTCAAGCCTCTTTGATTGAACATGTTAAACAAGCCCCCGAAAGACCGATTGTGATCGCGGCAGATAAAAGCGCCGAGATCCAACATATTGTGAAATTATTCGCGTTTTTACATCAGCACAATATTGCTGCCACTCAAATTCTCATGGAAGATCCAAAATTATGAATTTACGCACCTCTCATTATTTATCAAAACGACTGAGTCGTAACATCGCTTTGATTGCTATTTTAAGTTTATTACCGCAAACCGCCGCATTTGCTAATCAGCGAATCATTAGTGCTGGTGGCGCGGTAACTGAAATAATTCAGGCACTCGGAGCCAGTGATCAATTGGTGGCTATTGATCTCACCAGTATTCAACCAACTCAAACTAAGTTGCCGGTTGTCGGCTATCACCGCCAATTATCGAGTGAAGGGATACTGGCCTTAAACCCAAGCCGCATTATTGGCTCGGATGAAATGGGTCCTGCATCAACCTTACAGACTTTGCAACAAGCCGGCGTTGAAGTGGATGTGGTTAATAGCCACAGCGACATTAACGGTTTACTCACTCGGATCAATCAAATTGCACAGCTAACCAATACTCAAGCCAAAGCGCAGCAATTAGAACAACAAGTTCAGCAACAAGTCTCTCTATTACAACAAAAAAACGCCCAGCAACGTGAACAACACAAGAATAGTCCGGCGAAAAAAGTTTTGTTCCTATTGATCCATCAGGGTCGCGCGGCCAATGTGGCAGGCAATCACACTACACCCAACACCATTATTACACTGGCAGGCGCACTCAACCCTGCAGCGCAAACTTTAGAGTCTTATAAACCGATCTCGAGCGAAGCCATGATTAAAATGCAACCAGATGTCATTTTAGTCAGTGGGCGTAGTTTTGATAAATTAGGTGGCGCGGAGGCCATCTTACAAAAAATGCCATTACTTGCCGCCACACCAGCCGGTCAATCGAAAAGCATTTTCACCATTGATGGCCATGCTTTAGTTGGCGGACTTGGTTTAAAAAGCCTGTCTGAAGCTCAGCGTATTCAATCACTTATTTATCCATAAGGACATGACATGTTACGCCATATTCCCATTCGTATTTTGTTTGCTGCCTTTTTATTCTTACTGTGCAGCATGATCGTGATGTCGATTTCAGTTGGTCCGATGAATATTTCCTTTAGCCACGCTCTACAAAGCAGCATTGAGCGCCTATTTCCAACCGCTATCATGCCAACAATTAACCAATTGCCGGTTCATGTTGAGCTAATCATTCAGCAGGTTCGTTTGCCTCGTACTTTATTGTGTCTATTTATTGGCGCGATCCTTGGGCTTTGTGGCGCTGTGATGCAGGGGCTATTTCGTAATCCATTAGCTGAGCCTAGCATTATTGGGGTATCCTCTGGCGCGGCACTCGGCGCGGCGTTTGCGATTGTTTGTTTTGCGGGCTTAAAGCAAGATTATCCGCTGTTTATGGATCTTGCCGCCGTACCGGTATTTGCTTTTTTAGGTGGCGCATTAACCACCATCATGATTTACAAACTTGGAACCAGTCAATTTGGTACGTCTGTCACGGTAATGTTACTGGCAGGGGTGGCGATCAGCGCACTTTCTGGCGCGGCGATTGGTTATCTCAATTTTATTGCCGATGATCAAATGCTACGCGATTTATCTTTATGGTCGATGGGATCTCTTGCTGGCGCGACTTGGGCCGGTATAGGGTTGGCCGGCGTGACATTACTCGGTTTACTGATATTTTTTATGCGCCAAGCGATGCCATTAAATGCGTTATTACTTGGTGAGGCTGAGGCCACTCATCTTGGCGTTCCGATACAATCTCTCAAACGTAAATTAATTTTACTGACCGCCGCAGGAGTTGGGGTTACCGTCAGTTTAAGTGGCATGATTGGCTTTATTGGCCTTGTGATCCCGCACTTGGGCCGCATGCTAATTGGCCCCGATCATCGCGCATTATTGCCATTTTCTGCCATTTTAGGTGCATTACTACTGACTCTGGCCGATATGTTTGCCCGTGTTGCTGTGACCCCTGCTGAATTACCCGTTGGTATTGTGACCGCGATTGTAGGTGCGCCTTTCTTTTTATATCTTTTGTTTTCTCAAAAAGGACGGATCGCATAATGTCTACAATTTCCTCCCCACTGCCAGTTGCGATTAAGGCGCGGCATATCCAGTTAAAATTTGGTGCAAAATCAATCCTAAATGACATCAACTTGGATATTTATCGTGGTCAAGTCACCGCATTATTAGGGCCAAATGGCACAGGGAAAAGCAGTTTATTAAAGATTTTAAGTGGCGAACAAGCCCTGTCCAACCCAATAAATCGTCATGCAGGTAAAACGCCGAGTTTGCATTACTTTGGTAGAGCGCAAAAAGATTGGCAGAAATCGCAGTTAGCGAAGCAACTTGGCATGTTGCCGCAACACAGCACCCTCACCTTTCCATTTCTGGCTAAAGAAGTGGTCGAACTCGGAGGGATCCCTCTAGGCCTCAATAACCACGATTTAAAACACACCACAACCAAGATGATGCAACAAGTCGGTATACCTGAATTAAGTGAGCGTTCCTACCCCTCGCTATCGGGAGGTGAAAAGCAACGAGTCCATCTAGCTCGAGTATTAACCCAACTCAGTCACGCGCAACATAACTGTATTTTTATGTTGGATGAACCCACGTCGGCCTTAGATCTCGCCCACCAGCACAATACCTTAGCTTTAGCTAAATCGATGGCAAGTAAAGGCGCAGCCGTGATTGTCGTGTTGCATGATCTTAATCTTACCGCTCAATATGCCGATCGGATCTTGTTATTAAATCAAGGCGATATTGTCGCCGATGGCGCGCCTTGGCACACTTTAACCCCTGACAATATTTTGCAAGTGTATGGCTATCAAACTTTAGTACAAGCGCATCCTCACTATGATTTTCCGGTAGTACACCCCGTTTAAATTTGATCTAAGTTTATGGTTGAACAGCTTATTTCAATTATCATCGGGCTAAGTTGTTTTAGTTACTTATTCAACCATCAACTTTTTTTTAATCTTTATCATAGTTTTTTACTAGTGTTGCCAAAAAATGAAGAGTAAAATAATCGCATTAGTCACTTAAAAGGCAAAATATAATGAGCAATGAAAGACAAGAACTCGAATTAGTATCTGGTGAAAACGAAGTTTGTGAAGCATGTGGTTGCAGTGCAGAAATGGGCTTTATCATCAAAGAAGGTGATGATGTGGCTGATGTTCATATCCAAGGACCAAACAAAGAGACCTTATTGGCTCACTTTGCCCCTTACCTTGCATTAGCAAAAGAAGTGAATGCCGATTTCCAACATGAAATTGAAGCAATGGCGGATGACGCAACGACCTTAACCGCTCGTATTAAATTTGAATGCAGCGCTGAAAAATTAATTTTCGAACTCAAAAGTCGCTCATTAAACCGTTAATCGCGGTTTAAAATAATCATCGATTTTTGAAATAAAAAAAGCAACCACTTCACAGTTGGTTGCTTTTTTATTGTCTTTAATTTTTTGTTTATTTCTCGTTTTTACTGCTTCTTCGCGACTGGATTGGCGTACATCGCAACCAGCTTTTCTTGCGCACCTTCAGGTAATTGACGCAGTTTTTCTGCCAATGTCGCTTTGGTTTCTTCGGTGATCGAATCACTTTTTTTCCCAGCGGCAAGCAAGTTAATCGGGTACAAACGGTATAAATCATGTATCTGACGATCAATTTCTTGCGCTAATGCATCTGGTGTTTCAAAGTTACCAGTGACAACGTCACCAAAGCTAACATTGACACGCCCTTTCTTTCCAATGATACCTTTAACAATACTTTCAATATCTTCAAATTCTGTTTTTTGATAATGACCATGTGTTTCGAGTTGGTATAACTCATTGGCTTTGGCGACATCCAGTGGATCGTTTTCATACGAAATAGACACCGGCACAATTTTCAATGACTTGATGTAATCCGCAAATGGGATTTTTTGACGACGGCCTTCTACATGAAACATCTTTAAAATCGCCGGCTCGGTCATATCATTGCCATCTTTGGCACGCCCTTCACGCTGCGCGATCCAAATCGAATTATTGGTTTCAAGTGAATGCTTAATGTAACCCGACAATTGACCCAGTGTTTTCATCATTTCACGCGGACCTTTAGCGGAACGTTTTACAATGAAGCTTTTGTTTAACTTCATCATTTCGGTCGCACAAGGCATTTTTAATAAGTTATCACCAATCGCAATTCTCACGGTTTGATGGCCGTTATTAAACAGTCCCAAATTAACTAACGCAGGATCCATCGCTATATCACGGTGATTGGAGACAAATAAATACGCTTGTTTCGGATCTAAGTTTTCCAGCCCCGTATAAGTGATGCCATTGGCTGTTTTATCTAATGTCGAGCCCATGAAGTTTTCGATTTCGATTTGAATATCATTAACCGTTTTCAGTTTGGACCATTTCAGTTTGAGATAAAACTTCAAGATCGGGGACACCAGCTTTTTAAACCAAGCCGATTTTTCGGAAAAACGATATTTGATGATGGCATTGATAAACTCATCATCATTGATCAGCCGATCTAATGCGGCAGGGATTTCATCATCGTTGTAAGGACGGATTTCTTTATACGGATCGTTTTCAATACTCATTATTTACTGCTGTTATGAATAGAACATAATTTGTACGCTTGAAAAATCGCTTTAATTTTTTAGCGAGTTCAACCATACAAAGCTTAAAACTGGACAGGTAAAATACCTGAAATAGCGCCAATAGTGAATAACAACATCGTCCAGAATGACCATATTGAGCCTTTTTATGTTTAAATTCTGATATTTTAGCCACAAAAATTGGCATCGGGATCAAGAAAACGCTAGTCTTAGCCCATCTTACTCGTACGCCGAACTTAACACATGAATTATCTTATTTCCCATACCAGTACTCAACATCCTTTTCTGACCACCACTGCGCGAAAAAAGACCAGCAAACATAAACTGATCTCTGTTGAACAAGGCCAGATTGCGGTGCGGTTAGGCAAAGAGGAATACTTGTTTACTGCCGGACAATTGTTGTGGCTGCCGATTGAGTGCTTAGTGGCAATAAGTTATCTACCCAATAGCCGGATCACTGAAATCGACATTTCGATCCGCTCACAACACGCCTATCCACATCAAGCCGGTTTATTCAATCCAACCGAGTTATTGACTGCATTGGTCAACAAGTTTCGCACCCTACGCTTTGAGGCGAATAATCCATCGTTGCAAGCTTTGTATACCGTGTTTATTCAAGAATTAGTCGCAAGTTGTCATAAAAAAGAACATGCGCCTAAGCTTGCTAATAATCACCCAACCGTAAGTCAAAGCCTAAACGACAAATCAGAAGATAAAGCATTGCAGCTAGCACTCAAGGTACGAGAAGCGTTTAAAATGCAAAAATCAGGTCAAGCACGCGCCAATATTATTACCACTTTATTCAATGGTAACGAGGTTCAAGCCGATCAACTTTGCCAATTAGTTGCCGATCAACTTTTATAACTGCTTATTGTTGAATATAGAGTTTTTTTTGCTGAATATAACGCTGAACCGATGGCGTGGTGAACTCTGCAATGGTTTGATTATTGATACAGCGTTGGCGAATATCGCTACTGCGGATCGCTAATTTTTCAGGACACGCCAATACCGACCAACGTTGCACAATCTCATCCGCTTTATAAAACTTGGAAAAATTCATCAAGTTATCAGGACCGAGGACAAAAGTTAGTACCGCGTCTGGATAACGTTGTTGCAGAGCGCCAAGCACATCAAAGGTGGTAACACTCCGGTTATCCTCTACCCCATCAGGTTGATAGAGCGCCTCCTCAATACGTGACAATTGCACTTTTTCTTGCCCGATGTCATCGATAAACCCTTCAATCATGCGACAGCGGACATCAAAGTCCAGCATCGATTTACCCCACGCATGCGCAATACTTGGCACTAATAACACACGATCAAAATGCATTAATGAATCGATCACCGATTTATGCCCCAAACTCGGTGGATTAAATGCGCTGCCAAACACTGCTATGGTGGTCATATTGGATCTCTGTAAACAACTAAGATGATATTTAATGCATGAGTTTAACACCGAAAAGGCTTGATTCGAACTAGATTTGAACTAGTAACCTTCCCCCTTTTAAGTATATGATTAAAACGTCTTACATCTGTGGCTATAAGGAATCATCATGGAGCAACACATTCGTCAAGAAATGCGCGTTCAGCCTTCTATCGATGCGCAATTTGAAATCTCACGTCGGATTGCATTTATCAAAAATCGTCTGCAATCATCAGGTTGCAAATCTTTAATTTTGGGTATCAGCGGTGGCGTTGATTCCACCACTTGCGGTCGATTAGCGCAATTAGCAATTAATGAACTCAACCAGCAATCATCCTCCAACGACTACCAATTTATTGCAGTACGTCTGCCGTATGGCGAACAAAAAGATGAAGATGAAGCGCAATTAGCTCTGTCGTTTATTCAGCCAAGCCATTCTATTTCAGTAAATATTAAACCAAGTGTCGATGGCATGAACAGTGCGACTCATCAAGCCCTTGAGCATACTAATTTACTACCAACAAGCGCAGAAAAACTCGACTTTGTAAAAGGCAATGTCAAAGCGCGTGCTCGCATGGTTGCCCAATATGAAGTGGCAGGATATGTTGGCGGTTTAGTCTTAGGCACCGATCATTCGGCAGAAAATATCACCGGTTTTTATACTAAGTTTGGTGACGGCGCTTGCGATCTTGCGCCATTGTTTGGTTTAAACAAACGCCAAGTTCGTCAACTGGCGGCTGAATTAGGCGCACCAGAAACGTTAGTGCAAAAAGTTCCGACAGCTGATTTAGAAGAGCTCGATCCTCAAAAAGCCGATGAAGCGGCATTAGGGCTGACTTATGATCAAATAGATGATTTCTTAGAAGGCAAACCAGTATCTAAGCAAGCATCCGATCGCTTGGTGAGCATTTATACCAAGACTCAACATAAGCGCCAACCTATCCCCACGATTTATGATGACGAATAACACTAATCATTCTTTTGATTAACGCGATGATGATTAACGTGATGATATAAAATAAAAAAGGCTGCCGAGTTTAATTACAATCGGCAGCCTTTATTTTATTCAAATTGTCACGGTTCTTTTTGGCTCTATCTCGTATTACTGCTTGATGCCTTCAACATATAGGTCAAGATCAACATAAGTCGCCCCTGCCATTTCTTTGATCCCAAAATCTTTTAATTCTAAACGGGTTGTACCTTTAAATCCGGCGCGCTCTTTACCCCATGGGTCTTCACCACCGCCGATAAATTGTGCATCAATTGTCACTGGCATTTTCTTGCCATGTAAGTCTAATGTACCGTCTATGACTAATTTCCCATCGCCTTTATCGGTTACTTTGGTGCTTGAAAACGTTGCTTTGCTAAACTTACTCGCATTTAAGAAATCATCACTACGAATGTGCTTATCACGATCAGCATGATTAGAATCTACACTGGTGGTATCGACCACAACATTCACTTTTGACGCAGTAACATTACTCGGATCGTAGGAAAACGTACCATCAAAAGTATTAAAACGACCTTGAGTAAAGCTGTAACCTAAGTGGCTGACACGAAAGTTCACCGAAGCATGCGCCCCTTTGGTATCAATTGCATAATCTGCCGCTATCGCGCTCACGGGTAAAACCATAGAGGCGCACAGACCTGCAGTTGTTAACCATTTTTTCATCTTGATCATTTTATGACTCCTGTCATTTTTCGTAGAGTATCGTCTTTATTAATAAAATGATGCTTTAATGCAGCGGCGGCATGAACCACAGCTAAAGCAATCAGTACACAAGCAAAATAATAGTGTAACAAACCGGATATATCCGATTGATCTTCAAACAGCAGTCCAAGTGACGGCACTGTCATCCAATCAAAAATATCAATACCTCTGCCATCTGATGTCGAAATTAAATAGCCTAAAATAAAAATACTGAACATTAAGAGGTACATTAACCCATGGGCGATGTTCGCGGCTGTCTTTTCAAATTTTGTGCCTTCGATTACAGGAGAAGGTGTTAATAGCTTCCACACCAACCTAAACAAAGTAAAACCTGCCAGTAGTAAACCGACCGATTTATGCCAATGCGGCGCATCTTGATACCAACTGCTGTAGTAATCGAGCTCGACCATCCATAATCCAGAGGCGAATAAACCGATGATCACAACGGCGGCAGCCCAATGATTTATTTTTGTAAGCCAATGGTAATTTTTTACTTCTTTGTTCATCTTGCGACCACATTGAATAAATATTTCGGATAATGAGTAATAATACATTCACCGCTAAATTGTTAACAACCATCACTTACCTTGTTAATAACTTTATCATAACGCTTAACCCAAACAAGTACCTGTAAATTTATGTAACATTTAACCTAAAGTATAAAGAATGCAAATTCACCAACAAGTAATTGAAATTAAATTTGAAAACGACAGGTCTTAATTTATAACTCATTGGTATTGCGATGAACATGTAATTAAAACGTTATCAAAAGGAAGTTTATTATGTTGATAAAAAATCCGCTTTCATGGCAGTTAAAAGAAAACCAAGCCACGCCCGAGACTATTTATAAACAACGCCGAGATATTGTTAAAAAACTGGGTCTTGCAGCGGCGATCACTCCTTTTACATCTAACGCGCAAGCCAGTCTATTTGATGTTTTCTCTGCTAAGAAAGATCCGGTTGCAGTCATCGATCCTCGACAAGATCTCGTCGGTCGTCCATCATCCCTTTCAACTTCTGATCTTGAACTGACACCTGAGCCCAAAGTATTAACCTACAATAATTTTTATGAATTTGGTTCTAGCAAGGGGCAACCCGCGGAATTAGCCAAAGGCTTTGAAACTCGACCATGGACCATCGAAATTACCGGTGAAGTCGCCAAAAGTGTCACGTTAGATATAGATGATGTGATGAAAAACATGACGATTGAAGAACGAATTTATCGCCATCGCTGTGTTGAAGCATGGTCAATGAATGTGCCTTGGCTTGGGTTTACTCTCGCCAGTTTGCTTAAGTTAGTACAACCCACCAGCAAAGCGAAATATGTCGCTTTTGAAACCCTTTATGATCCTAAAAAAATGCCAGGGCAAGCTTCGTACTCTCTTGGTGGTGGTATCGATTATCCGTACGTTGAAGGCTTAACCATTGAAGAGGCTATGAATCCTTTAACCTTAATGACGGTCGGCTTATACGGTAAAACCTTAGCACCACAAAATGGCGCACCATTACGCTTAATCGTGCCGTGGAAATATGGTTTTAAAGGCATTAAGTCGATTGTGAAAATTCATTTACTTGAACAACAACCCCCTACCACTTGGAATTTATTGGCCGCTGAGGAATATGGTTTTTATGCCAACGTCAACCCGAATGTTGATCATCCAAGGTGGAGTCAAGCTAGCGAACGTTTTATTGGCGAAGGCAGTTTATTTAGCTCACGCAGACAAAAAACCTTAATGTTTAATGGTTATGGTGAGCAAGTGGCATCACTGTATAAAAACCTCGATTTGACCAAGAATTATTAATCCTAAACCATTCGATGGCAGACCTCTATGACGTTACTTCCTAAACATACAATATGGTTAAAAGTGCTCATTCATACTGGGCATATCTTTGCATTTTTATGGCTCTATTTTGCTGTTGTGAATGGTTATTTAGGCGCTGATCCTGTAGAGCCTATTATTCACTTTACTGGTAAAGCCGCGATCAATAGTTTATTACTCACGCTACTGATCACACCTGTTGCGCAGAAATTCAAACTAGGTGCATTGATTCGGGTACGTCGCTTACTTGGCGTGTATTGTTTTGTGTGGGCGTTATTGCACCTATCAAGTTTTGCATGGTTTGATTTAGCCTTAGAATGGCAATTAATCGGCAATGAAATTATTAAACGTCCGTATCTTGTTGTGGGTGCTAGTGTTTGGATCATTTTACTTTTACTCACTTTAACCTCAACCCAATCGATCCAAAAAAGACTAGGAAAAAAATGGCAGCAATTGCATAACTGGGTATACCTTGCCGCAATACTGGCCCCTATTCATTATTATTGGTCAGTAAAATCTGGCATTATTGAGCCGATGATCTATCTCGTGCTCAGCCTAGTGTTACTGTACTTACGTCAACAAAAAATTAAGCGCTGGCTTAACATTAAAACTCATAAATAACATATCACCCAACTCTCTACAAAATTGAGTTGGAGAAATGGGCAGCATGAGGTAATGGCAAGCACAAAATACTCACTGCTACTGTTAAGCAAAGTCATCAAAATGTCAGCAAATACAGAAGTTTGATTTAAATTAAGATATCGCTGATTAAATAGGCACTTTGAATGTTAGTTTCTAGATACAAATCGCATTTTCTGGTAAATTACCGACCTCGATATAACCATACTTTGAGCTCGAATCCATGCCAAATGATTTTAAAATGCGCTTCTTCAAGGATGATGCCGGCAATCATTTCGCGAAATATAAGAACTTAATTCTTAGCAGTGTATTTCAACCAATTTTCAATTCTAATGACACCATCATTGGCGTTGAGGTGTTGATCCTTATGAAGGATGAAAACGGTATTCGTGTTTGCCCAGGTTTTTATTTCTCAGATCAAAATCCGGTCAATATTGATAAAATGGCGATTGATTTAATTAGCCGCATCCTCCATGTCAATAATTTTGCCAATTCACAATATCAAGATTTGCAATTATTTCTAAACCTATTGCCAAATTCAGCACAAAAAATTAATAGTCAGTGCCAGCAAGAAGTTCGCTTTATTAATCAACTGAAGCAGTTAAATGTCAGTTCATCTCAAATTGTATTAGAACTACTCGAAATGCGTTGTGATGATGTCAGAGAGCTCAGAGCATCGGTGAAAAAAATCAACGAGCATGGATTTCATGTTGCAATCGATGATTATGGTCAAGAGTATTCCAATCAAGATCGCGTTAATCTTATTAGTCCACACATTGTAAAAATTGATCGTGGTCTACTGACTGAGTTTATGCAAGGCTCTAAAGAAAAATTACTCGATGCATTAAAAGTAGCCCGTAATTGTGGCGCTAAGACCGTGATTGAAGGCATTGAGTGCCAAGAGCAACTCGATAGCATGCGTTCTCTTAATATCGATATGTATCAAGGCTATTTCCTTGCAATGCCAGAACCTATGATCCCTGTTGCGGCATGATCGAGTTCTCCTCTAGGATTAACCAGTAATCTCAAATACAAAAAAGAGTTCCGTTATTAAACATAACGGAACTCTTTTTTATTTCAGCTGATTTTATGAAAGTAAAACGACTAAGTTCTGTATAGCACTTTGACCACATGCCAACCAAATTTGGTTTTTACTAGATGCGGCGTTAATACTTCTGCCGAAAAGCACACTTTATCAAACGCAGGTACCATCGCACCTTTTGGAAACTCACCCAGATCACCACCTTTCTTACCCGATGGACAAGTAGAGTATTTTTTTGCTAAAGCTTGAAACTTAGCGCCTTTTTTAAGTTGGGCAATAATATCTTGTGCTTGAGATTCATGCTTAACTAAAATATGTAGTGCTGCTGCAGTTCTTGCCATTGGAAGGCCTCGATAATTAATAATGTAATAAGTTGGATAAAATAAAACAGCGCTGAGGTGAGTCAGCGCTGCTTAAAATTGGGTGATCGATTTTAAATTCGAATGATTAAAAGTACAAGCGTACAACCGAAATAACCACGCAACCTGGGCGACGGATACCATCGATTTCGACTTTGATTTCACGCTCGATCTCTAACCCACGTTTAATCGGGGTAACTTTTAATAATTTACTGCGAGCTCGTACTTGGTTACCCGACTTTACAGGGTAAGGAAAACGAACTTCATTTAACCCGATATTAACCGTCATTTTAGCGGTCGGAAATGGTGGATTTTTTTCATCGACACTATCGGTTAAACGAGACAGCAAAGACAAAGTTAAAAAACCGTGTGCAATGGTGGTTTTAAATGGTGATTCTTCTGCTGCGCGATCGGGATTCGTATGGATCCACTGCATATCTTCAGTCACTTGGCCAAAAGCATTGATCCGCTCTTGATCCACCGTTAACCAGTCACCAACATGAAGCTCTTCACCCACTTTACCTCGTAATTCGACATAAAGCGCTTCCGCTTCTGCAGACAGTTCAATGACAGGTGAAGTCGGTGCGATTTCTTCGTTAACCGCTGGTGCTTGGTGTTCTTTCAACCAAGGAAAAATTTGTTGAGAATTCGCTCTATTAATAAAATCAGTCCAGTAGGCTCTTAATACTGGTGACATCAATTCCTTTAAGTCAAACTGATGTTTCGCTAGCGAGTCTGTTTTGTGTTTTATAATATCAACGACTTTCATAATGAGTCTTTGCCCTTTATCAACTATTACAACTCGTACCAGTTGCTCAATTATGTTTAATTTTGAAGTACTTCCCAAAGCGGTGCAAATACTTTCGAGCGTACACCCGTATCCTTAAAAACAAAAAATCATATATAACATGATGTTATGCTTTTTCTTGGTTTTTAAAAAATCCACTCTTTGACATCGAATTGACATAGAATTGACATAAAACAATGATTCACTAATAAATTTATGACTTGGAATTATAGTATAAATTACCAATCCGTCATAAAAGCCAATACTTCTCTAATTCCATCAACTTAGACGCAAACGTTTAACATTTTCTTGAATCTTTCCTTGAATAGCAGGTAATAAAAAAGGCTCACTAATGCTGGTAAGCCTTCGTTATAGATGGTGCTCTCGAACTGACATGATACTGCACAGAGCGAACCACTGACTGGATTTTAAATTCCCATTTTGTTAAATCATAGCCAATAAAAAAGGCTCACCAATACTGGTAAGCCTTCGTTATAGATGGTGCCCCGGGCCGGACTTGAACCGGCACAGCGCGAACGCCGAGGGATTTTAAATCCCTTGTGTCTACCAATTCCACCACCAGGGCACGCAATTCTTATTGCGATGCGCCTAACTGCAAAGTTAAGACACCATCTTGATACCGCCTTCGCCATATCATTCAATTTATTTTCTCAAGAAGCTTTTATTTGCTTTCCCTTGGGAACGAGATGTACTTTACTTGATTACAAAAATGAGTCAATAAGAAATTTTACTTTTTTGATTCAACCGATTAAAAAGCATACCGAGCCGATCGAATTACCAACAAAGTGTATACTAAACCATCAGGCCTGCCGCAATTAAATTTTATTTTTGCTTCACAAACCTCTGCCCTACCGTTGGCACATACGCCCAATGATGGTCAAAAATATTCATTAACTCGGGATTTGCGTACTTGGATAAACTAATCGCATGAAAACGGTTTTTATTACGTTTAAGTGCATCCACATGGGCGATAATCTCTTTCGATTGCTTAGGCGCAATAAAATCAGACAGTATCACTAAATCGGCATTGTTATATCTTGCCCCTTCCATTTGGGTTAATGCCGCGGTAATAGCGGGAGCTAAGTCCGTGCCACCATGAAAAGTATAAGATAAAAAGTCGCTTGCCTCTCGTAGGCCGTCTGGACGCGTTAATTCATAGGTCACGTAATCGGTAGAAAACAAGACAACGAAACAGTCGCGTTCTTCCGCTAACGCAATTTGCATTAAAGCGAAGGCTATCGCTTTGACACATTGCTCGGGAAAACCGGCCATCGAACCGGAAGCATCGACACAAATAATAAACGGTCCGGTATCTTCGTCTGCTTTACTTGGCAATGGTTGCTGCGCGGCTACTTTTCGTACTTTGCGAGCTTTGCCTTGCATCTTATAGTTCATTAAGCGCTTATCAATAAGATGCTTATAGAAAACTACTTCCAGCTCGGGATAAGCTAGAAATAAGGTCTCATTGGGTAGCAGTTTATTAAGATCGTCGCTCTCATGAATGCCCACAATATCGTCAGTCGCATGCTGTGATACTTCTTCTTGATATATGATTTGTTGGGCATATTGCTTTGGCTGTTCGGGATCGAGGCTTTCTTTCGCCATTCGACCTAAACTTTGTGCAATATCTTGTAATTTAGGGTGTTTCTTTAAGAAATCCGCTTGCTCTTTCATCACCGACCAATCGGCTTTAGATAAGGTTGCCGACGACATATCCCACAAGCGCCCTGCAACAGAGTCATTATTGATATCTGGATCGACTTTATCCATATTTTGCAAAGTATCGATACGTTGATATAAATCTTCCAATTGATCAGCTTTTTCTTGTTCTAATGCCGCCTGTTGCGCTTGTTTTACTTCCCCAAGGATATTTTGATACCACTGGTGACAAAAATAATGCGGCAACATCGGGTTAATCTTGGCGTTAGACTCGGATAATAAACGTTGCGCTTTAGGGTAAAATGACGAAATAGGCTCTAGTTGCAGCAGCAAATCATCGCTACGCTCTACAAATTCAGTTTCTTGCCAGCGGATCACTTGTTGATAGAGTGCCAATTCGGTTTGCAAGTTTTGCGACGGTGCCACATTGATTACGGTTTTAGAGACTTTCTTTTTCCATTTATCCAGTTGATTGCGCACTAAGGTCGCAACATTTTTATTCTCTTCAATCAATGGCATAAGTTGTGATCGAGCCATTAAATCGTGCAATGCTGACTCAATCACTTCCGCGTCAGCTAAAATGGTGGCGATATCAAGCGCGTCAATACCTAGCATAATTTAGCCCTGCCTTTTGGCTGCTCGAAATTTTTACAGCTCAAGTACATCATAAATAATCTCATTCAAACGCTTCATCTAAACGAGTCACTTTATTTAAAGCTTGTTCACTCAATTGTGCCACCGACTCAATCGCTCCGCTAAGATCTTGCAAACTCGATTCAATCATCAATGGAATGTTTTTATCTAAGAAACTGTGTGGTAACGAAGCGTGGAAGGCATTTTTTGACTGGCGCACACTAAAATCGGCTTCTTTTAATGCCTTGGTCACTTGTTCTGCCAATTGATGCCAAGCATTAAGTTTGTCTTTATTAAAACCTTGAGTGGTCGCAACCGCTACCGATATAGATCGATTAGCAATATCTTTAATCACTAGATGTTGTTTATGATCGACTTCTAAACGGAAGCGGCACAAAGTGGATTTTTTATTTACAAAACCGTAAGCATCTCCGCCGCCTTCGCGGATCAGCTGTTCAAGTTCTTTAAAAGGCACATACACCCAACGGCTGTCACCAGAATAACTTTCACTGACCGACATATTACTTTGTAATAACACTAATTTGACCAGATCCGAGGTGTTACCCACTTTATAACGCTTAGCAGTAGAAAGATCGTATTGATAAATATTTTTACGGCGTATCGTCCCTTCAGTATCGGCCGATAAATTCATCGCATATTGTTTTACGATTTCTTCATCAAGTTCGGTCATCTTTATTTGTTGTTGATCGACACTTTGTTGGATCGAGATTTGATCATAGGCATACTGGGTTGCGAAGTTAGACACACATTCTCGAACCACTAAACGCGAATGTGGCGAGTTCCATAAACAATCTTGTAGCAGCAGAATATCAAGTGCATTGATTTCATCACGACCATTAAAATAGGCGCTGGCTTTGAGTAACTTAACTGCTTTTTTCCAGCGGCGATCCGAGACATACATTTCATCATTGGCATCACCGGCGGCATTTTCTTTCGCTTCAAGCATCGATTTTAATTGGTATAGTTTTTCAAACATGCTTTCGGTCAGATCAAGTTGATCTAACTCTTGCAGCCATTGTTGGTATTCATCATCTTTAATCGCTAACCCTTCAGGGATCACCGCTTCTTGTTTGGTTCCTACCGTTAACATGGCGCGAAAGTTTTGTTTGTTTTGAATGCGATTAACAAACACACGCACCAACATTCGATCGTACAATGCTTCTAATCCGCTGTCTTCGTCAGGCAACTCATTCGAAGCGGATACCAATAAGCGCATTGGCACCGGTTCAATATCATTACCATTTTTAAAAGTTTTTTCATTCACAACCGTTAACAAGGTATTAAGAATAGCGGGACCGGCTTTCCAAATTTCATCTAAGAACACCACTTGCGCAGTCGGTAAATAGCCGTCAGTTAAGCGCACATAGCGCCCATTATCTTTTAATTCTTGAATGCTTAATGGGCCAAACACTTCTTCAGGAGTGGAAAAGCGGGTCATCAAATATTCAAAATATCGGCTATTATCAAACGCTTGAATTAAACGTTTCGCAATCAAGCTTTTGGCAATACCAGGAGGCCCTAATAAAAACACACTTTCGCCCGATAACGCCGCGAGCAGACACAACTTAATGGTATCTTCCCTTTCGTACACGCCTTCGGATAACGCGCTCACCAGTTGATTGATACGCTCAGAGAGCAGTGATCGCTGTGAAGCGGTGCGCTTGACTGGTTGAGTGTTTGGGATTTGAGAGTTTGATAGTTGTGAAGATGATGTGCGATCCATGCTTTTCCCTTTTTAAAAAAATTTTGAATACATAATCAATCAAAGATAAAGCTCATCAATCAGTAATATGAAACAGTAATAAGAAACAGTAATAAGAAAAACTGAGAGCTATCCACGGCTTGAACAATTACCTTTGAATTTAACAGCCTAAATGGCACTATGAAAGCCTCATTTGTGTTTTATTAGATCTTAGTATGCGCCAGCAAATTTTACATCAATGGAAAAATATTCAATTAATTGAAAAAGAGGTGACGCTTCCAACCGGTCAATCGATTTGTCACACCACGATTATCCACCCTGGCGCGGCGGTCATTTTACCGATCACCGAGAATGGCGAAATCATTTTACTTAAGCAGTTTCGCCCTTCCCTTAATAAATGGATTTTAGAATTACCTGCTGGCACCATTGAAAATAACGAAGACCCGCTCACTTGTGCAAAACGGGAACTGACCGAAGAAAGCGGCTATCGAGCACAAGAGATACACCCACTTGGGCAATGCACCCCAATGGCAGGCTTTTGTGATGAGATTCAATATCTTTTTGTTGCTACCCGCTTATCTGCCCCTGCGCAACAGCAACTTGATAACGATGAAATTATTGATGTCACCCAAGCCAGTTTGAAACAAGTAGAACAATGGATCTGCGATGATGTACTCACCGATGCCAAAACCATTGCTTGCATCAGTAAAGCCAAGCTATGCGGTTATTTTGATCGCTAACCCATTATTAGTTATATATAACAAAGCTGACTAACACCAAGAAGTAGCACCACATAATCTATTTTTTCTAAATAATATAAGGACTTAACATGGATTTCCGTTCAGATACTGTTACTCACCCTACTCAAGCTATGCGTCAAGCGATGGCAACCGCCGCTGTCGGGGATGATGTTTATGGCGACGATCCTACGGTTAATGATCTGCAAATATGGGCGGCGCAACAACACGGTTTTGAAGCGGCATTGTTTGTGACATCGGGCACCCAAGCCAATTTACTTGGATTAATGGCGCATTGTCAGCGTGGTGATGAATACTTATGTGGCCAGCAAGCACACAACTATAAATTTGAAGGGGGGGGCGCGGCGGTATTAGGCTCAATTCAACCACAACCGATCGAAAACGAACCTGATGGCACCTTGTGTTTTAAAAAATTAGAGCGTGCGATTAAACCCGATGATGCTCACTTTGCTCAAACCAAATTACTTAGCCTTGAAAACACCATCAACGGCAAGATACTGCCTTTAGATTATTTAAAGCAAGCACGTGAATTTACTCATAAACATGATCTAAAGCTGCACCTTGATGGCGCTCGTGTCTATAACGCAGTGGTTGCACTGGATGTCGATGTAAAAGAAATCGCGCAATACTTTGATTCAATGACGGTATGTTTATCCAAAGGCTTAGCGGCCCCTGTCGGTTCATTATTATTGGGTACTAAAGAATTTATCTCGCGTGCCCGTCGTATTCGTAAGATGCTGGGTGGCGGAATGCGTCAAGCTGGCATTTTAGCCGCGGCGGGTAAATTGGCATTAACTGAGCAAATTTCACAATTGAAAGTCGATCATGAGAATGCTCAGATCTTAGCCAAAGGCTTAAATGCCCTAGACGCTTTTAGTTTAAAGCCTGAGCTGGTGCATACCAATATTGTATTCGCCAAAATCGATGACAACATTGATCAAGCCGCATTAAAACAAAGCCTTCAACAACAAGGCATTACCATTAGTTGTAGCCAACCGATGCGCTTTGTTTTGCATAAAGATATTAATCGTCAAGATGTTGAGCGATTTTTACAAGTACTAGCGCCATTAGTCGCATAAGTGTGACAAACATTAAATTATCTGTGATTAAATCATCACAAGGTGAGTAAACTCTTGTGATGATTTGAATGCAAGAGTAGGCAAAACTCCCCTAAAACCAAAGAAGGTGTTAATATCCGCCTTAATTAAAAAATCTTAATACTGCATCCAATTAAAGGCGATTCAATGTCGACAATTAACAACAGCATCCAATGGTTTCCGGGTCTCTTTTATTCACGTCTCATAATGTCCAATACCGTTTATTTTTTTATTTAAATTCAACAGGATAACAAAACCATCATCTATTAACGTCCAATGTAATCTATTAAAATCCACCTTAAAAAGTCCCCCAAAAGTCCCCCAAAAACTCCCCCACTTTTACCTATTTCAAGTATACTCTCCACACGAATCAGATATCTTCAAGGTAGGACTCTCTTGGCTAAAATAACCGACAAAACAGTTCAACATCTCAAGTACAAAGACAAAGAATACAACTTGACTGTTGATAACGGTTTGTACCTTAGAGTTCGTCCAACAAAATCAAAGAAGAAGCTCAATGCCGGTGGAAAGTCGTGGCAATTCAAATATAAGCACCCTATATCTAATAAAGATATGAAGATCTCCATGGGAGCTTACCCTGAACTAACCTTGCAGGAAGCTAAGGCTATTGCTGCGGAATATAGGAAACAACTAACTCTAGGTATAGATCCAAAACAAGATCTTGAAGAGAAGCTAATAGAAGAACAAAGAAAATATGATGATTCTTTTAAATCTATAGCCACCGAGTGGTTTGAAAGAAAAAAGAAATCCGTAAGTGAATTCCATGCTAACCGAGTTTGGCGAACATTAGAAAAGTACGTTTTAAGCCATTTAGGCTCTCGTCCTATTGCTGAAATAACTCGTCGTGAAGCAATTACAATTCTTCGGCCATTAGAAAAGGACGGAAAGTTATCTACGATTAAGCGTATTTGCCAGACCTTAAATCAAATCATGGAATTTGCTGTTGCCAGCGATATCATCCAAGCAAATCCTCTAACTAAAATGATCGGAGCATTTGAAAAACATGAAGTCACTCATATGCCTTCCATTCGCCCTGATATGCTCGGGGAACTTTTATTCAAATTAGAATCTAACCAAACCATTCAAAATAAAACAAAGCTTCTGATCTTGTGGCAACTCCATACCATCGCTCGCCCCAAAGAGGCAGCTAGAACACGCTGGACTGACATTGATTTAGAAAACAGAGTATGGACCATCCCTGCTGAAGAAATGAAGCGTAGACGAATACACAGAGTGCCTTTAACACAATCAAGCATTGATATTTTATTGGAGATGAAACGTTATAGTGAAAATCGTGAGTTCGTTTTCCCAGGTGAAAGAAACAGGAATAATCACGCAAGTGTATATACTGCTAATGCTGCTTTAAAACGTAGTCTGGGTTTTAAAAATGAGTTAGTAGCCCATGGTTTAAGATCCATCGCTTCGACAGCATTACATGAAAATGGATTTGATACTTTATTGATTGAAGCTTGCTTGTCTCACCTTGATCAAAATACAACACGTGCAAGCTATTTGCGTACAGATTTCCTTGAGCAAAGAAAAGATATTATGTGCTGGTGGAGTGAATACATCACAAAGTCACAGGGTAACTAATTATTGTTCGACTAGCTGTTATCTGAGAAGTGATTTTTTCGAACAAAGGAATGAAATTATGAATTGGTGGAGTGAGCAGGGTGGCCAATTACAGATCTATTTTTATAAAAATCAACTTTAACAAGCTGGATAGCCTGACAACCTTAAAGTTGTTTTGGCTTTTGAATTGGTAGCAAAAAAGAGATGAAGCGCGAGCCTCATCTCTTATGAAGTTTCGATATATCTCTAGTGATAATTGATGATGCAATACTTCATCCCACCTACTTTTTTAGTGCTTTCGCCTTTGACGCGACTGATTATAGCTAACTTTATTTATCCTGAGATTGCACATATTGCGCATACAAGATATCAGCAAATGTGCCTTCGTAGATTTCACCTAAACAAGGTCTCTTACCGCATCAGCTAAAAGATCATCATCGATCGTTAATTCGTAATCATTTAATGACAAATATTCTAATGCGACAATTAATCCTGTTCTTTTGTTCGCATCCGGTAATGCATGTGCCATTGCAATAGAAACCGTATATTTAGCCGCAATCTCAAAAACATCATCCAGACCTTCATAGACAATAGCATTATCAATTCGACCTAATGCTCCTTGTCATTTTGAAATATCAGCTTGTCCTTTCATACCTGGCTCAGTAGTAAGAATGAGCATATTTATTTCAATAACACGCTCAAATGGGAAACAAATAGCTTTCATTTACATATGAGCCAACTTATCAAATGTCTTTTTATGCGTTCTTAAGGCAAGCTTTGTCTCAGACTTTACGATTTGTTGACCATAAATGCCGCTTAGATCGAGTTCTTTAGATGCCTTTATTTTAGGTCTTACAACCGCTTGAACACCATAGGATTCTATTTTTTTTGTCATTTTAGTACCTTAAATTTAGCTAGCTAAATAGCCATTAAAACATACTGAAACTACCACCAGAATAGAGTATAAATTATTATGAATTAATGAGCATTATTCTGATGGCTACCTGAATCTCTGTGTATAACATTCTTGTTACTTTAACGTATTAACCATCTGTAGATCCATCCTTGAAAATCTCAGTCTAGATTAACAAAGCTTTCCTATTCAACCACCTGCCAATATCCGCCCTTCTTGGGACCGATATAAGTTAGCAATCCTTCTTTTTTCAATTTTGCTATAGTGCGCTCGACCGTACTTTTCGAGAGTGATAATTCCTTAGCAACTTCTGCTTGGGTCAATGAACCGTCTTTTGATAAAAGCGTTAATATACGGTCTGGTGTTTTTACCTTCACTTCTACCCGCGTTTCTACCTTCATTTCTACCCGCGCTTTTGATTCATTATCATGCTGAGTTTGAGTACTGTTATTCATTGCTTCTTTAAGTGACGTTGCCAATGCTTGTAATAAGAATTCAATAAAGTTTGAGCAGTCTGTTTTAATATCAGCTTCTCGAAAGGCTTGATAATACTCTTCTTGATGAGACTTAATCACTGTTTCCACAGGTAAATATGCTAATAACGGCTGCCAATCGCTTAATATCAAAGTTTGCCACAATCGCCCCATACGGCCATTACCATCACTAAATGGATGAATGAATTCAAACTCATAATGAAATACAGCTGACGCAATAAGGGGATGTGCATCCGTCGTATCGAGCCATGTTAGGAGTTGCTCCATTAACCTTGGTACTTGGCTGGCTGGTGGTGCCATATGGACCAATTGATCACCTCGGTATATTCCTGCCCCACCTGATCGCCAATGCCCTGCATCATTAAGTAACCCCATCATTAATATACGATGCGCTTTTAATACATCATTCGACTTAGCTTTATTCCAATTAGGCATATCTGCATAAGCCGCTAACGCATTATGAACTTCTTGAATTTCCTTTTGATCACCAAGTACTGGCTTGCCTTCAATGACCGCCGTCACTTGCTCAAGGGTTAAAGTATTTTGTTCAATCGCTAAAGAAGCCTGAATAGTACGAATTCGGTTCTCACGGCGTATCTTTGGCAGAAGATCATGGTCATTGACCGCAGTCCAATTGCCGATTAATTCTGAGGTCTCAGCCATTAATCGCATCATACTGTGAGTTAATTGAAATAGTGGTGTATATGACATTCGCGCGTTTTTCCAGTCATTGACGTATTATCAGTATACACAGGCTAAGATTTGAAATGATAGAACCCGCTCTTCGTAATAAAGCTTACATCTTTTAGGAAATTGTAATACTTACGTTCTGATAAAAATTGACCTCTCATACATCCCACCGCTACAATACTGTTTATTTGTACAGTATATTGAGTTTATGAAAGTCATACCAATCAAAGCAAGTGCTGGAATCTCTGGTTTTGAGTCTCCAGCTCAAGAATATACCGAGTTACCGCTCAGCTTAGACGATCTGCTGATTGAGCATCCAAGCGCGACTTTTATCGGTCGTGCTTGTGGTGAGTCGATGCAAGGCGTTGGGATCTTTAATGATGATATTTTGATCGTGGACCGCTATGTGACGCCAGGTAATCAAGATGTGATTGTGGCCAACTTTAACGGTGAATTCGTCTGCAAAATCTTAGACACTCCACGACGCTTATTACTCTCAGCTAATGAAACGGTACAAGCTGTGCCTATCCATGATTACGATACCTTCACCATTGAAGGCGTGGTGATCCGCTCGATTCGCTGTCATCGTCCTAGTTATTTGCTGGTAGAATAAGTCTTAAACATGTACGCACTGATTGATGCCAATGCCTTACCGCAACAGGTCGATTCTAAAATAAATCTGGAAAGGTATGTGTGATAAGGCTTCTCAGCCTTTTCCAGAAAAACAGTAGTTTTTGACTATTTTTCCTAAAATTCGAATTTTTAGAATACCAA
>NZ_JAAUWS010000015.1:0-62373 GCF_014694465.1 Vibrio sp. S11_S32
CATTAATTGAAATAACATTAGAATCTTGATTCATTGCGATGTATCTCCTATTAGTTGTTGATCTGCCGAGACCAATTAACAGATTACATCGCAATGTTCCTCCATACACCAGAAATCACTATAGCTCTGAGAAAAGGCCATTCATGTCCTTTGACACTTTTCTCTGTACTCAATTTTGAACGATCATTAAATTTATGGAGTTGCTATAAGTTAGCGTGAATAAAAAAATTCGAGATAAAATGAAAAAACACCAAGCTGGGGAGGCTTGGTGTTTTTTCATTTTGTCTGGCAAACTTGGAGGTAAGGCCAGACTACACAGGGAGAACAATATCGCTATTCCAATTGAGCCTTATAACGTGTCTTATTCTCGTTATCATACCCGTCTTTTTGGGTATCGGTACACCAAGGCTCAGCGATAGGGTTTTGTGTTTACTGTCGTATTAAGTCTTTCAAAGAAATCATTAACACTGTTTAAGCATAGTTGATTGCATGAGTTTTATTATGCTTAGATTAAAAAAAAACGAAACGGCCAATACTGAAATGTAACATTGCAGTAACGTTAGAATTATTAAAATGTAACACTTAAGGGTAGTAACTCCAGCCCTAATACCGAACTAAAAGCGGTAACCACCAGCAGAGATGTTTTAAATACCGACTTCGACCATTGAATATAATTACTCTCATCCATACTTCTAAACGTCACCTTAGACCAGCCATAACAAGATACCGCCGCAACCGCTAAGTACTCATATCCGGTGTGGCCGAACGCATAAAGCCCCAATGCCACCACCGAAAAAGCCGCCACATACGCCATCATGTGGTGGCGCGCTTTTTGGATCCCTTTGACTAACGGCAACACTGGGATCTCCGCTTGCTCATAGTCTTTGATGCGAAACATCGCAATCGCATACGAGTGCGGCATTTGCCATAAGCAGAATAAACTAAACAATAAAACGGCTTCTAAGCTGATGTAATTAGTCACCGCTAAATAACCGACTAGCGGTGGGATCGCGCCCGATACACTGCCGACCAAGGTGCCATAGACAGAGGTTCGTTTGTACCACATGGTATAAAAGAACACATAGAACACATAGCCGAGTAACACCATCACGGCAGATAACGGGTTGGCCATTTTGTATAGCAATCCCGTGCCGGCCAATAACATCACAATCGCGAATAAAAAGGCATGGTCAACATTGATCTGCCCTTCTACCATCACCCGATTCCGCGTGCGTGACATTTTTGAATCAATATCGCGATCAAAAATATTATTCACCACGCAACCCGATGCGATCACCAATGCCACACCGAGCATGGTATAAGTTAATAAAGACAACGTGACCGATTCCGATTTAGCCGCTAGAAAATAGCCCGCTAATACTGAAATCAAATTCCCCATAATAATGCCGGGCTTGGTCAGAGTGATATAAAGCTTAAACCTAGACTTGGAATTAGACATCACTTCCCCCTACATCAACATATTGTGGTTAAGATTCCACATGATCCAAATCGATCCGGCGATCACGATAAACACAATCACCGCGGTAAACACAAACGACAACATATTGAAGCGCCCTTTCTCAGAGCTATCCATGTGTAGGAAGTAAAATAAGTGCACCACCAATTGTAATACCGCGCAAATAATTAAGATTTCAATGGTTTGTTGACGCGCTAACACCCCTGTATAAGCAAAATAAAATGGGATAATGGTTAACACTAACGCCAATATAAAACCGGTAATGTAACCTTTTGCACCTGAATCTTGATGGCCATTATTTGGCTGTAATTTATTTAAAGTTGATTGATTTGACATTAGATAACTCCCAATAAATACACTATGGTGAATACGCAAATCCACACAATATCCAAGAAATGCCAAAATAAACTAAGGCAGTAAAAACGCCCTTTCATTAACTCATTTAAGCCTTTGCTGTTGAGTTGCACATAACAGACCGTAAGCCAAATTAAGCCAAAGGTAACATGCAAACCGTGCGTGGCAACCAAGGCAAAGAATGCCGATAAAAATGCGCTGCGTTGTGGACCAAAGCCTTCTTCAATCAAGTGATGAAACTCATACACTTCCATCGCAATAAAGCCTAAGCCCAGCAAACCGGTGAGCAATAACCAACGTTTTAGACCCGCAATATCCTCACGCTTCATGGCAATGATGCCAAACCCAAAGGTAATACTGCTGACCAATAACAACATGGTTTCAACAAACACAAATGGCAGTTCAAAGATATCTTTACCCGATGGCCCACCCGCGGTGCCATCCATCAGCACCGCATAAGTGGCAAACAAACTGCCAAACAAAATGCAGTCGCTCATAAGATAAATCCAAAAGCCGTACAGTTTCATGTCATTGGCATCGTGGTGCTCATCATGGCCATGCTCAGTTGCATGCTCTACTACTGGATTAGCGTGCATAATCAATCTCCATATCGTCGTCACTTGCAGCGGCTACAACTTGTTTTGCTTGTCTTAATTTGGCTTTATTCGCCTCTTCAATCGCTTTAATTTCTTCAACCGAAACATAGTAATCACGGTCTTCATTGAAGCTGTGCACAATAGCAACCACGATCATGCCAACCAACCCAAGCACTGCTAGCCACCAGATGTACCAGATCATGCCAAAGCCAAAGATCAACGACAGCGCAGAAATTACCATGCCGGTGGCAGTATTTTTTGGCATGTGGATTGGCGAGTATTCAGGCTCGGCATGTAAGCTGGCCTCTACACCGGCTTCACCACGTTGCTTTTGATACCAGAACGCATCAATTTCATCGCCTTGCGGGATAGTGGCAAAGTTATAAAACGGCGGAGGTGACGAGGTAGACCATTCCAGTGTGCGTGCATCCCACGGATCTCCCGTTAAATCAAGATTATGTTCACGGTCTCGAATACTGACAATGTACTGAATGGCTTGACATAAAACGCCACAGAAAATAACAAAAGTACCAAATGCCGCCACCGCAAGCAGTGGGAAGTATTCAGGATCGATATGCTGACTTAAACGACGTGTCATGCCCATAAAGCCAAGCGCATACAGAGGTAGGAAAGCCAGTAAGAAACCGATGATCCAACACCAGAATGCGCGTTTACCCCAAGTTTCATTGAGCTTAAAGCCCGTGGCTTTCGGGAACCAATACGTCACGCCGGCAAAGCAGCCAAACACCACACCGCCAATGATCACGTTATGGAAATGAGCAATAAGGAACACACTGTTATGCAACACAAAATCGGCGCCAGGAACCGCCAGTAATACCCCTGTCATGCCACCCACAGTAAAGGTAATTAAAAAGCCAATCGTCCATAGCATCGGTGAGGTAAATTCCACTCGGCCGCGATACATGGTAAATAGCCAGTTGAAGATCTTAACCCCTGTTGGAATCGATATAATCATGGTGGCGATACCAAAGAAGGCATTCACATTCGCGCCTGATCCCATGGTAAAGAAGTGATGTAACCACACCACAAACGCCAGAATGGTGATAACAACCGTAGCCCAAACCAGAGAGGTATAGCCAAACAGTTTTTTACGCGAGAACGTCGCCACCACCTCTGAGTAGACACCGAAAATAGGCAACACCAAAATGTACACTTCAGGGTGACCCCATGCCCAAATCAGGTTGACGTACATCATCATGTTGCCGCCCATATCATTGGTAAAGAAATGGGTGCCGATGTAGCGATCAAGTGTTAATAGCGCAATGGTGACCGTTAAGATTGGGAAAGAAATAATAATCAAAACGTTGGCGCACAATGAGGCCCAAGTAAAGACCGGCATTTTCATCATTGGCATTGAAGGAGCGCGCATTCGCATAATGGTGGTAAAGAAGTTGACCCCAGACAGCGTAGTACCAATACCCGAAATTTGTAATGCCCATATCCAGTAATCAACTCCCGTTCCAGGGCTCGCTTTAATGCCAGACAGTGGCGGATAAGCCAACCAACCAGTACGAGCAAATTCGCCCACACCGAGAGACAGATTGGTTAAGATCACCCCGACCACAAACAACCAAAAACTTAAATTATTAAGATAAGGAAAAGCCACATCACGAGCGCCAATTTGCAAAGGCACCACAATGTTCATTAACCCAATAATCATTGGCATTGCCACAAAGAAGATCATGATCACGCCATGAGCACTAAAAATTTGGTCGTAATGCTCGGGCGGTAAGTACCCAGCTTCACCTGCGGACGATAACAATTGCTGACTGCGCATCATTACCGCATCCGAGAAACCACGGATCAGCATAATTAATGCCACCGCAATGTACATAAAACCAATTTTTTTATGATCAACCGAAGTGAACCACTCGGTCCATAAATATTGCCATTCCCCAAAGTAGGTAATGATTGAAACAACGCTAATCCCGATGATGGCGATTGCCAATAAAGTTACCACGATAATCGGTTCATGATATGGCACGCTATCGAGCGAAAGTCTTCCTAACATACTCATTTTATTTCCTTTAATTTAGCCACATCCGCAGTCTGCACTTTACTCAGGTCCTCAGTATTGCTGTCTTGAGCGATCGAGTTTAAAGAGCCCTTATATTGCCTCACCACATCCTCAAATAACTGGTCAGGAACGCGAGAATAATACGTCACGGCAACATGTTCCGTCGGTTTTGCCAGTTCACGATAGCCCGCAAAATCAGCCATAATTAATGCGCCTTTTTTATGCTTAACCGATTGAACCCATTGGTTAAATTCATCACGAGTATCGGTTACATGTGCGGTAAACTTCATACCAGAGAAGCCGCCACCACTGTAACTGGCAGAGATGCCTTTGTAGTCATTCGCTTCATTGGCCATTAAATGCACTTGAGTCATCATGCCTGGCATAGCGTAGATCTGACTGCCTAAGCGAGGAATGAAAAATGAATTCATAATATTGTCAGCGGTGACCTTAAATTGCACCGGAACATCTTTAGGAAATGCCACATAGTTGATAGTGGCAATATCTTGCTCGGGGTAAATAAATAGCCACTTCCAATCCATTGCAATCACTTCAATCGTCATCGGCTCAACATGGGTGACTAAAGGTTTGGATTGCTCCAGTTCGTGAGTGGTGCGCCAAGTAATGGTGCCTAAAATTAGAATGATAACGATAGGAACGGCCCACACCACCACTTCGATCTTGGTGGAATGTGCCCATTCAGGATCGTATTTTTCTGTGGTATTTGACGCGCGATATTTAAATGAAAAATACACCGTCATCAATATGACTGGGATCACGACCACCAGCATTAATAGCAATGCAGTGATGATCAGTTCTTTTTCTTGAATGCCGACGATCCCTTTAGGGTCCAGTACAGCAAAATCACATCCAGACAACAACAAAATTACGCTTAGCAACCCTGCTCGTGACAAGATGTTTTTATATCTTGATACTTCCATTCTAAATCTCGATATTAAAGTCAAAGGTAACTAACCACATGCTTATACACTTGATATAAACACCACTGATTAGATGCTTCTTACATATTCCACAGGCAACAACAAATTATTACATTTGCAACACTATGCTTACATATTAAAATAAACTCACGCGCCAGAAATGAAAATTACCATTTCAAAAACAAGTCATTAACATTTGTGTCGATTTATTTTTCGAGTGTTGTAAGCATTTTTTTGCTTAGAGCTAATGCAATATGGATAATTAACCAGAAAGAAGTTAGCAGGAATTGTCGGATTTTAGGCCATAAAAACCCAACATTAAGCGAAGATAATGAAAATAAAGGCAAGAGGGACGGTTTGAGAACATAGAAAACAGCAAGACTAGGATCGCGATAAAATCGGTAGTCTAAATATTTAGAATTTCAATGTAACCAGATTGAGTGATTAATGTAAATGTAACTCAAGTCACGTTACAAAAAATCACTAAGTGGATATTGCTTTGAGGTTATGGCTATTTTAGATTTGCCTTTGCGCTCGCTCTAACCATGCAAAGGCTTGTGATAGGCTAAAACATAAAATGAAGTAACACAGCGCTACCATGATCCAAACTTCAAAGATCATACCGCTTGAATTGGCAATTTCAGTGCCGACAAACGTCATTTCTTGAATCGAGATCAGAGAGATAATAGAAGAGTCTTTCACCAGCGAGATAAGTTGCCCTGCCAGTGGTGGCACAATCGCTTTTAATACTTGTGGCGCAATTATATAACGATAACGATGCCAAGTAGATAAGCCTAATGTTTTGGCTGCTTCATGCTGACCTTGATCGATATTATCTAAACCAGAACGCACCACCTCACCAATATAAGCCGCTGAGATCATGCCAATACATAACACCCCAGAGGCGAGGTTTTCCCATAAATTGGCATCACCAAACAACCACCGCTGCAAGCCATTGATCTCGCCACTATGTTCGCGCAATATTCCTTCCAGCCCCAGCAATGGCACCAGTTGGTTGGCTATAAAAAAATAGAAAATAAAGATAAACACCAACGGCGGTATATTACGCACCAATTGGACGTAGCAATTTGCTAGCATCCGAATAATGAAATAAGACGAACGACGCCCCAAGCCTAGCAATACCCCAAACACTAATGCTAATAATGCCCCCCAAAAGGTCAAACGCAGCGTGGCAAATATCCCTTGGATAAAATACGACACACTGCCATCCGATTTCGGGGTAAACAATAAATTAAGCGCTTTATGCCAGTGCCAATGATACGACAACGAACCACTGTCTTTCAGGCATAGCCATAAAATAAAGCCACCGCTTAGCATCAATAAAAAGATATCTAAGCGGTTTAATTTACCTATTTTCGTTACTGAACTAATTTTCATTATTGGTTGGTATTCGAGACTTGCTTTTGCCAGTCAACACTCTTAAACCAGTAATTATAACGTTGCTCTAACCAACCGTCTTGTGTGCGAGCATCAATCCATTTATCAAAAAAGGCTTTTTTATCTTGCTCCCCTAAACGAACCGCAAATCCTTCATTACCGGTATATAAACGCTCTTGCAGCGGAATATACAGTTTTTTCGGGTATTTTAACGCTTCAAATTCTGGTTTTGGGGTTGAGGCAATCACCGCATCGGCATTACCATTTAACACTTCTTGGAAGGCTTGTGCTTCGTCATCAAATTGAAGGATTTTCGCTTTCGGGAAGTTTTCACGTAAAATAGTGATACCTAAAGCGCCACGACGAGCGGCGAACTTGATCTTGCGAGAGTTGAAGTCCTGTTTGCTAAAACCTTTGGTGGTATCAAGGTTGGCAGCAATTTGAATCCCAGAGTGAGAATAAGGCACGCTAAATAACACGCTTTTTGAACGCTCATCGGTAATAGTTAATCCACCAATCACCACATCGTATTTACCCGCCATTAGTGACGGAATAATGCCATCCCAAGAAGTAGGAATAAATTCGACTTTCCAGCCTGAATCTTGCGCAAGACGCTTAGCAACATCGACTTCAAACCCCACTAGCTCGCCTTGATCATCACGCATAGCCCACGGAACAAAAGTACTTAATCCTACTTTTAAAGTGCCACGTTGATTAATTTTATCTAAGTTTGGTGTATCACTTGCCCACGCACTTTGCGCGCCCCCCAAACCTAATCCCAATAGCGTTGTTAAACAGGTTATCCATAAACGTTTCATTGTTGCTCCTAATGCCCTTTTCGGGTTCGTTGTTCTAGCCATGCTGCTAATCCAGACAAGCTTAAAGTAATCAATAAATAAATTGCCGCCACGGTAAACCAAACTTCAAATGGCATGGCGGTATCTGAGACGATATTACGCCCTTCAGTAGTAAGATCAAAAATCGCCATCACACTAACAATAGACGTATTTTTAACTAAAGAAATCGCTTCGTTGGTTAATGACGGTAAGGTTTTTTTGATCACTTGCGGCAAAATGATATAGCGATACGCATTAACACGAGACAAGCCTAAGGTTCGACAGGCTTCAAATTGCCCCTTATCGACCGCAAGTAACCCTGAGCGGATCACCTCGGCAGTGTAAGCGCCTTGAAATAACGCTAACGCCAAGACTGCCGTGCTGAATCGATCAATCCCTAAATACGGTCCAAACACAAAGTAGAGTAAGTAAATTTGTACTAATAATGGCGTATTACGGATCACTTCGATGTAAATAAAAGACAAAAATCGCCCGACTTTGGAATCAGACAAGCGCAATAACGCGGTACATAAAGCCAAGATTAAGGTCGCAATCCCACTGATAAGCGTGAGTTTTAATGTCACCAATAAGCCATCAATAAGCTCAGCACTATACCAACGACCATCTTCGAAAAAGAACAAGTAATCTGGTACCCGCTGCCATTGCCACTGATAATTCATCGCTTGCGCGCCAGTATGCAAAATCCAGCTCAGCCCCATCAGCAAAACCGCGATCTGCAATACTGCCGACAATAAAGGCTTAGCCATTTTAAGCATCAATGACATGTTAATAACTCAAAATCTGATTGAGGAAATTCTGGGTACGTTGATGCTTGGGCGCGGCAAAAAACTCTCTCGGCGCAGCAATCTCAACGATTTCACCTTGATCCATAAATACCACTCGGTCGGCGACTTTTTTAGCAAACCCCATTTCATGCGTCACGCACACCATGGTCATGCCTTCTTCGGCCAATTGTGACATCACATCCAACACTTCGCTGATCATTTCAGGGTCAAGCGCCGAAGTCGGTTCATCAAATAGCAATATCTCCGGCTGCATACACAGCGAGCGAGCAATGGCGACTCGTTGTTGTTGACCACCCGAAAGTTGCGCGGGGTATTTAGAGGCTTGCTCGGCAATATTAACTCGATCTAAATAATGCATCGCCCGTTCTACAGCTTTCGCTTTCGATAACTTAAGGGTTTTAATTGGTGATAACGTCAAATTTTCAATAATAGTGAGATGAGGAAACAGATGAAAATGCTGAAACACCATGCCAATTCGCCCCTGCCATTGTTGGCTAGGCGTAACTGTTTGACCAAATACCGATAGCGCACCAGATTGAATGGTTTCCAAACTGTTAATACAGCGGATCAAGGTTGACTTCCCAGAACCTGAAGGACCACAAATCACCAGTTTTTCACCTTTACTGACTTGCAGATTGATATCCGTTAATGCCTGAAAATCACCATAGAATTTATTCACTTGATTAAATTTTATAACAGTATTTTGTTCCGATGCTTGGCTAGTCACGACATTCCTTGGCATTGATGCTTTTGTTTATCATAACATTAACTTGTTTTATCGATAAACACAGGTTTTGATTAAACTTTTCAACTCAAAACAATAACCACAACAAATACCACCAGCCGAGTAATTCACAGCAAAAATAAAACAGAGTTAAATAATCAATTAATACGATATAAAGTTAATCTAGATCAATAAAGATGACGCAAAATGTTAACGTCATGTTCTAAAATACATTCTTTTTGGTAATCTATTAGTAACGGATTGTAGTACTTTGCTAAGGAGTAAGCATGAACACGCAAAAAAATCCCTTTTCATTGATAGATAAACCCACCTTTTTTGGCGCCATAAACGTTAGATAAACCAAGGGCAGCCTAATCGCTGCCCTTTATTAATCTTGTTGTTTAAGTTAGATCTATCCCATTAAGGTTCTAATCAATATCGCCATTCCGAAAAGACGTTTAAACCATCCGTGGGCTCTTGGAAAAGAACATCCATGTTCTTTGACACTTTTTTCCATCGGCAATATGAATAGAACCGTTATTTTCTTGCAATGGTTTATTTTAATAAATGCTGCGCATGAAATATCAAATGCTCATCAATAAAACTCGAGATAAAAAAGTAACTGTGGTCGTAGCCAGAGTGCACCTTGATCTCAAATGGATAATTGACTTGATTGGCGGCATTTTCCAATAAGTGCGGCTTTAGTTGCTGCTCAAGGAAATTATCTGCCAGCCCTTGCGATACTTTAATTGGCGGTAAATGCGCGGTATCACCTTTGATTTTTTTCATCAGTTCAACCGCATCATATTTAACCCACAATGCTTGGTCATCGCCCAAATAAGCCGCTAACGCTTTATGACCCCACGGACAATTAAGCGGGCTAACTATCGGACTAAACGCTGAAATCGATTTAAACCTTGGCGCATTACGCAAACCAATCGTCAGTGCACCATGCCCGCCCATTGAGTGGCCCGAAATCGAACGTTTATCCGAAACCGGAAAATTGGCCTCAATCAAAGCAGGTAATTCGTAGGCAATATAATCGTACATCTGATAATGCTTATCCCACGGCGCTTGGGTGGCATTAAGATAAAATCCCGCCCCTTGGCCTAAATCGTAAGCTTCATCATCGGCAATGGTATCGCCGTTAACATCAACCCCACGCGGGCTGGTATCTGGCGTCACAATCGCAATACCTAACTCGGCCGCCATACGTTGCGCCCCCGCTTTTTGCACGAAGTTTTCATCGCTGCAGGTTAAGCCTGATAACCAATATAAAACAGGAACTGGATTATCGTCTGTCGCTTGAGGTGGCAAAAACACCGAAAAACGCATCGCACAATGGAGCACTTTTGATTGGTGCTCACATTGCTGCTGCACCCCACCAAAAGATTTATTTGAACTGAGTGATTCCATAACAACTCCAACCATTAATAGTGGATGACGGTTCGAATACTCTTACCTTCATGCATCAAATCAAACGCCGTATTGATCTCTTCCAAGCCCATGGTATGGGTAATGAAATCATTAAGTTTGAATTCACCTTGCATGTAACGCTCGACATAATCTGGCAACTGAGAGCGACCTTTTACGCCACCAAATGCTGAGCCTTTCCAAACTCGCCCGGTCACGAGCTGGAATGGACGGGTTGAGATCTCTTGCCCTGCGCCCGCAACGCCAATGATGATCGACTCACCCCAACCTTTATGACAACACTCAAGTGCGCTGCGCATTAAGTGAACATTACCGACACATTCAAATGAGTACTCCACCCCACCGTCCGTCATTTCAACAATCACTTCTTGGATCGGTTTATCGAAATCCTTCGGGTTAATGCAGTCGGTGGCACCAAGTTGTTTCGCCAGTTCAAATTTCGATTCATTAATATCAATCGCAATAATACGCCCAGCTTTTGCCATCGCAGAGCCAATCACTGCCGATAACCCAATCCCGCCAAGGCCAAAGATCGCCACAGTATCGCCCGGTTGAACGTTAGCGGTATTAGTGACAGCGCCCATACCCGTCGTGACGCCACAACCTAATAGACAGACTTCTTTTAAATCCGCAGCTGGGTTAATTTTAGCTAATGATACTTCAGGAAGTACCGTATATTCAGAAAACGTCGAGGTACCCATGTAATGGTAAATCGGCTCACCATTAATCGAGAAACGCGTGGTGCCATCTGGCATTAAGCCTTTCCCTTGAGTTTCACGCACTGATGAACAAAGGTTGGTTTTACCCGAGGTACAAAATTTGCACACGCCACATTCTGCGGTGTACAGTGGGATCACATGATCGCCCACTTGAACCGAAGTCACGCCCTCACCGATCGATTCCACAATACCGCCACCTTCATGACCAAGAATGGCAGGAAATACCCCTTCAGGATCATCACCAGATAATGTAAATGCATCGGTATGACAGACACCGGTAGCGATAACTTTAACTCGTACTTCACCCGCTTGCGGCGGCATGACATCTACCGTTTCCATCTTCAATGGCTCGCCCGCTTTCCACGCAACCGCAGCGCGTGATTTAATTACTTGTGCAGTCATGATATTTCCTTTAATGCAAAAAACTAATGAGGAGTGAAGAACGTTCACCCTTGTTCTAATTTGAGATCAGTATAGTTCAATCTTGGCGAATGATAATCCCGTCATTAGGTAAAACACTTTTACATATCGGTAATAATCATCATAATAAACTAAGTATTAATACAAATAGGTGATAACCATGAACTGGCAAGGTGTGTGTGAATTCGTTGCAGTCGCCGAAACCGGCAGCTTTACTCTGGCAGCAAAACAGTTAGCGATTTCGACCGCTCAAGTAAGTCGTCAGGTCAATCAATTAGAAACTCGGTTAGGTACGCAACTGTTGTATCGTACCACCCGCCAAGTGAATCTCACCGACATTGGTAAAGAGTACTTCCAGCATTGTCGAGTGATCTTAGATGATCTTGCAGAAGCAGAACGCGCCGTCACCAATTTGCACCATACTCCGCAAGGACAATTGAAAATATCAGTGCCTATTGCTTACGGCGAAAGTCATGTCGCGCCCTTGATTAATGATTTCTGTTTGCGGTATCCCGAACTCTCTCTTGAATTATGGCTGACCAATCAAATGGTTGATTTAACTGAAGAGAAAGTCGATATGGCGATTCGATTGGGCGCATTAGAAGATTCCAGCATGATGGCGAAAAAGCTAAGACAACGAACCCAATACTTATGCGCCGCACCCAGTTATATCCGCAAGCATGGCAGTCCAACCAACTTAATCGAACTCAAACAGCATAATTGTTTATTAGGCACATTAGATTACTGGCGCTTTCATTCCCGTAAATTAACGGTAACTGGTAGTTTGAAATGCAATAATGGTTATGGTTTGTTAGATGCGGCATTGAAAGGGATTGGGATTGTGCAATTACCTGATTACTACGTGGAAAGTTATCTGCAATCAGGGCAGCTAATATCATTACTGGAGCAGCACCAACCCAAAGATGACGGTGTATGGGCTATATACCCACACAACCGCCACGTTTCAACTAAAGTACGCTTATTGCTCGACTATTTAGATCAACATTTAGCTTAATGACGATTTTTATTCATCTCACTTAACGAGCTTTGTAGTTGATCAATTTTTTGATGCAAAGCTTGGATCTCACTCGATGTTGCGAAGGTATCGGCATCGGGATTTTGCTCTTCTCGCAACAGTTTATGCTCTTCTGACATCACCTCTAAAATGGTACCGACCATCATATTTAAGAAGATAAAGGCGGTTAAGAAAATAAAAGTTAGGTAGTAAATCCAACTTAATGAATACACTTCCATAGTTTCATACATCACATCGGTCCAATCTTCAAAAGTGGCCACTCGAAATAGCGTTAGCATCGAGATTGATACATCACTCCACAATGTTGGGTTAATATCCCCAAACAACATGCTGCCAATGGCGGCGTAAATATAGAAGATCACGAACATCAGTAAACCAATATAGCCCATTTGCGGGATCGCTTTGATTAACGCATTCACCAGCACCCGTAATTCCGGCACCATTGATACCAAACGCAGTACTCGGAAAATTCGTAATAAACGCGCCACAAACATGGTTGAGCCTGCCGCAGGGTATAAGCTCCCCAACACAATCACCAGATCAAAAACGTTCCAACCTTTTTTAAAGAAAGCACGAATACCATCGCTGGCGAAATAGCGGATAATCAACTCAACTAAGAAGAAAATCGTAATCGCAGTGTCCATGATATTGAGAGCGGAATTTATCGAGGGACGTAATTCATAAGTATGTGCGCCAACTGTTAGCGCGGAAATTAGAATCACGGCAATTACGAAAATTTGAAACGTCTTACTCTGATCTATTCGCTTGAACGCATTTTGTAAATGGCGAAATGTTGTAACCTGCTGCAATGGTGTCACCCTTAAATAGAAAATATCTCATTATTGATTTAGAGCAAAATAAGCCAATATCATATTCTTTTTATGGATACTGAGAAGGTGTTTGAAGTAACAGAGTATTACATTGGAGGGTTTGAATCGTTTCAGATAAAAAAAAGAGCCACTGAACAATATCAGTAGCTCTTATCATTTCATTATTGAGGCTTTACAGGCCGATTATATTAAACTTATTCCCACTCAATCGTGGCTGGTGGCTTACCTGAGATGTCGTAAACCACACGCGAAATACCGTCGATTTCATTGATGATACGGTTTGATACTTTACCTAGGAAGTCATAAGGCAGGTGCGCCCAATGTGCGGTCATAAAGTCGATGGTTTCTACTGCGCGTAGCGACACAACCCAATCGTATTTACGGCCATCGCCCATTACGCCAACTGAACGTACTGGTAGGAATACCGTAAAGGCTTGCGAGACTTTGTTGTAAAGATCGGCAGCATGAAGCTCTTCAATGAAGATAGCATCGGCGCGACGCAGTAAGTCACAGTATTCTTTTTTCACTTCACCTAGTACGCGTACACCAAGACCAGGCCCAGGGAATGGGTGACGGTAAAGCATGTTATAAGGCAAACCTAACTCTAAGCCAATCTTACGCACTTCATCTTTAAACAATTCACGTAGCGGTTCAACCAAGCCCATTTCCATATCGTCTGGCAAACCGCCGACGTTATGGTGAGATTTGATCACATGCGCTTTACCGGTTTTCGATGCGGCCGATTCGATCACATCTGGGTAAATGGTACCTTGTGCTAACCATTTGGCATTTTTCAGTTTCTTCGATTCTTCATCAAAGATATCAACAAAGACATGACCAATAATTTTACGTTTTGCTTCCGGTTCTGCTTCGCCACCTAGTGCATCTAGGAAACGGTTTTCAGCGTCAACATGGATGATATTAAGACCAAAGTGATCGCCAAACATATCCATTACTTGCTCTGCTTCGTTTAAACGCAATAAACCGTTATCAACGAATACGCAGGTTAATTTGTCGCCAATAGCGCGATGCAGCAGCATAGCGACCACCGAAGAATCCACTCCGCCAGATAGGCCAAGGATCACTTCATCATCACCAATTTGATCTTTTAAGCGCGCGATTGAATCTTCAATGATAGAAGATGGTGTCCACAGTTTGCTACAACCACAAATGTTAAGTACAAAGTTCTCAAGCATGCGTAAGCCTTGACGAGTATGCGTCACTTCTGGGTGAAATTGCACGCCGTAGAAACGTTTCTCATCATTAGCCATCGCCGCGTATGGGCAAGTATCGGTTTGAGCAACTTTGGTGAAATCACTTGGGATCTCGACCACTTTATCACCGTGGCTCATCCAGACATCTAACAGAGGCTTACCATCTTCGGCAATGGCATCTTCGATGTTAGCGAACAAGGCGCAGTCTTCCATCATCTTAACTTGTGCGTAACCAAACTCACGCTCGTTAGAGCCGGCAACTTTACCACCAAGTTGCTCAGACATGGTTTGCATGCCGTAACAAATACCAAATACTGGCACACCAGCGTTAAATACATATTCCGGTGCGCGAGGAGAATTCTCAAGCGTCACACTCTCAGGACCACCAGAAAGAATGATGCCATCTGGTTTGAATTCACGGATATCCGATTCTTCAACATCCCAACTCCACAGTTCACAATAAACACCGATCTCACGAATACGGCGAGCAATCAGTTGCGTGTATTGTGAGCCAAAATCTAAAATTAAAATGCGTTCAGCATGAATATTGGTTGTCATTCTTTTTCTCTAAAATCTAATTAAAGTGAAATTAATGGGTGCTTATCATCAAGTGACTCAAACACTCATCATTTAAAATTTTATGTAGCGCAACTTCATATTTCAAAGCAGAAAGTTCCAGTTAAGGTAAAGGTGCTAAATCTTATTAACCAATACAAATGACGATAGTCAATCAGCACCTTTACCGCTAAAACTGGGCGTTCTGCTCAGAAACCCAAATTAACCTAGACGGTAATTCGGTGCTTCTTTTGTGATCTGTACATCATGCACATGCGACTCTTGCATGCCCGCGCCAGAGATTCGAACAAACTCCGCTTTAGTGCGCATTTCTTCAATCGTCGCGCTACCCGTTAAGCCCATGCTTGAACGTAAACCGCCCATCTGCTGATGGATAATTTCTTTTAGGCGACCTTTATAAGCGGTACGGCCTTCAATACCTTCAGGCACGAGTTTGTCGGCAGCGTTATCAGATTGGAAGTAACGATCCGATGAGCCTTGTGACATCGCGCCAAGTGATCCCATACCACGGTACGATTTGTATGAACGACCTTGGTATAAAATGATTTCGCCTGGTGCTTCTTCTGTACCCGCAAACATAGAGCCAACCATCACACAAGATGCGCCAGCGGCAATGGCTTTACAGATATCGCCAGAAAAACGAATACCGCCATCGGCGATAACCGGAACACCAAATTCCGCTGCCGCTGCTGCTGCATCTGAAATAGCGGTGATTTGTGGTACCCCAACACCCGTTACGATGCGAGTAGTACAAATTGAACCAGGGCCGATACCGACTTTAACTGCATCTACGCCAGCATCAATCAATGCGCGAGCACCCGCAGCTGTTGCGACGTTGCCACCAATGATTTGAAGATCTGGGAAAAGTGCGCGAGTTTCTTTAATACGATCCAATACGCCTTGAGAGTGGCCGTGAGAAGAATCGATAAGTAGCACATCAACCCCCGCTTCGACTAACGCTTTTACGCGTTCTTCGTTGCCAGCACTTGCGCCAACTGCAGCACCAACACGCAAACGACCTTGCTCATCTTTACAAGCATTGGGTTTGTTTTCCGCTTTTTGGAAATCTTTTGCGGTGATCATGCCTGAAAGTTGGAAAGCGTCGTTAACGACTAATACTTTCTCAATACGGCGTTCTTGCATTAATTGTTGTACATCTTCAGGTGAAGCACCTTCTTTAACCGCAGCGAGGCGATCTTTTGGTGTCATCACTTGTTCAACCGTTTTGCTTAAATCGGTTACAAAGCGCACATCACGGCCGGTAATAATACCCACCAATTCATTATTTTGAGTCACGACAGGGAAGCCAGCAAAGCCATGCTTATCGGTTAATGCTTTTACATCAAGGATGGTTGCGGTTGGACGAATAGTCACAGGGTTGCTTACCACGCCCGCTTCGTAAATCTTCACTAAGCGAACTTCTTCGGCTTGCTGTTCAATTGACATATTCTTATGAATAAAGCCAATTCCGCCTTCTTGGGCAAGCGCAATCGCCAGACGAGCTTCTGTCACCGTATCCATCGCGGCAGAAATCATCGGAACATTAAGCGTGATTTTTTTAGTCAACTGAGTGCGAAGATCAGCTGTATTAGGAAGAACGGTGGAATGTGCTGGGACTAATAAAACGTCGTCAAACGTTAGAGCTTCTTTAGCGATTCGTAACATTGCAATATCTCACATAAGAGTGTTAGAAGGATAAATCTCACTGTTGGAATTAAGCTAAAAAGCACTAAAACCACTAGCGATAAACGCATTTTGTCGTTTCGCATAACAAAATGAATTTGAGATTTGATATTGCAGCGGGATTATACGCCTCGCGCAATCGTTTGACTAGCCGTTTTCATGTGTTTTTTATCATAATTTAATGAATCCTTATCAAGACGTACCAAATATCGATAAATCATAGTAATAGCGTTACACCGCTAGATTTTTCTCACTTCAAGGTGAAGTCTATTCACAATTTAAACTCAGATCCGGCTATACTTAGCCCATTCTTTTTCGTTAGATTAGTGAGATTCACTGTGCCAATGCCCCCAAACTCTAACCTCAATATATTTACTGTTTCGCGTTTAAATGCCGAAGTGCGAATGTTGCTTGAAAATGAGATGGGGATTGTGTGGTTGGTGGGGGAACTATCCAACTTTTCCGCGCCGGTGTCGGGCCATTGGTATTTCTCATTAAAAGACGCTCGCGCCCAAGTCAAATGTGCGATGTTCAAAGGCAATAATCGCCGCGTTACGTTTAAGCCAATCAACGGCAATCAAGTGTTAGTGAAGGCAAGATTGTCACTGTACGAGCCACGCGGTGACTATCAATTAATTATTGAAAGCATGCAGCCAGAAGGCGACGGTCGCTTGCAACAAGAATTTGAACAGTTGAAAATGCGTTTAGCCGGTGAAGGTTTATTTGCGCAGCACTTAAAGCAACCGCTACCTGAAAATCCACAACGCATAGGCGTGATCACCTCCAAAACGGGTGCGGCTTTATATGACATTCTGGATGTATTAAAACGTCGTGATCCCAGCTTGCCGGTGATTGTCTACCCTACCGTAGTGCAAGGCAGCGAAGCAGCGTTTAAAATCGCGCAAGCCATTGGCCGCGCTAATAGCCGTAATGAATGTGATATTTTGATCGTCGGTCGCGGTGGCGGCTCATTAGAAGATCTATGGTGCTTTAACCATGAGATCGTGGCCCGCACCATTGCCGCCAGTCAGATCCCGATCGTCAGCGCGGTTGGACATGAAATTGATGTCACCATTGCCGATTTTGTGGCCGACATGCGCGCGCCAACGCCATCAGCGGCGGCCGAACTGGTTAGCCGTGATAACAGTCATAAGCACCAAACTTTGCATCATCACTATCAACGTTTAATCAATGCCAGTCGTTATTACTTAGCGCAACAAAAATCCCGCGTGGTTCAACTCAGTCATGCATTAGATAAGCGTCATCCTCGCTACCAATTAAATCACCAAGCGCAACAACTTGATGATTTAACTCAACGTTTTCAGCGTGCTATATATCACTATTTACGCAATAAAAATAATCAGGTAGAAAAGCTAACTCATCAATTAAATAGCAACTCACCGGTGAGAAAACTTAGTCATCAAAAAGATCAATTAACCCAAAAACGACTACGCTTAAATAAAGCGATTGAGAAGCAGTTAACCAATCATCGTTATCAATTTATTTTAAAAACTGAGAAATTAGAGACCATGAGCCCACTTTCAACGTTAAAGAGGGGTTATAGTATTGTAAAAGATGATAAAAATAAGGTGGTATCTCAGGCCTCTAGTTTGAAAAATGGACAAAGAATTGTCATTTCATTCGTTGACGGTGATGTATACTCTGTAGTTGAATAGATAAAAGTCCATTTGTATCGGATCTTAGTGATAGTCAAAGAGATCAACAACTGAATAAAATTATAAATATGACTAGAAAATCAAATGCAGCATCAGATAAATTATTCTCGGATAAATCCACCAGTATCTGGCCAACACTATGGCAAGATATTGTCGATTTAGTTGCCGAAATTTCGCATGCATCCGCAGCCTTAATTATGCGCAATAACACCACCAATATGGCAGTGTTAGTCAGTAGTCAGCAGTCAAACCACGGATAACAATCCTTATAACGTTGGCGAAAGAAGCAGTCTCTGATGACTTGTACTGTTATAACGTAGTACAGAGTAATCAAGCATTAGAAGTCAATAACGCTTTAACCTCTGCAAAATGGGATAGCAACCCAGATATCAAATTAGGCATGGTGGCTTATTACGGCGTGCCTTTAAATCTGCCTAATGGCGAAAATTTTGGTACTTTTTGTATTCTTGACGATCATGAAAGAGAATTTGACCAAAAAGTAAAAGATTTAATCGACCTGCTGCGTAAATCGATTGAGATCTCATTAAGCTTAGTGCATGAGTTTGAAGAAATTAGCCTTGAAAAAGACAAGCTGTCACTTGAAATCGAAGAGCTTGACCAATTTCATTCGCTCACCAACTTGCCAACTCAATTTAATGCTAACGAATACTATTCAAGTAAAGCACACGAAAATCTACTGATCTTATTTATTCGTAATGTTCAGGCTTATGAAATTCGCGATAACCTTGGCTTATTTGATGTTCAACGGTTTACCAAAGTATTTTATTCCAAAGTAAAGAGCATTCTACCTGAAGGTGCTGCGCTTTATTACATCAGCAATTCTGAGATGATCTTGGTGCATGATGTCGAGCAAGCTGAATTACTAGAAGTAACCGCACAAGATCTTGCTAACGCGGTGCAGCAGGTTTTTGCTGAACCAATTCAGATGAATAATAAAAATATTATTCTGCCTACCGGAATTGGCTGTGCACTATCTTACAAAAATGAATTTTCCTTTGCTGAAGTATTGGATATGGCAACCGTAGCTTGTACTCAAGGTACTAAGTCAGGTAAACATTTCCATATTTTCAATCCTGAACAACAGAAAAAACATCGTCGTCATTATGAAGTCACGCAGCAATTTGCTTATGCGTTCGAACATAATGAGTTTTATCTTAACTACCAGCCAATTATCTCAGGTAGCGACAATCAAGTAGTTGGTTGTGAGGCATTAGTTCGTTGGAAGAATGAAAAATTAGGCATGGTTTTTCCTGATGAGTTTATCCCTCTGTCGGAAAAATCAGGTGCTATTTTGCAACTTGGCGATTGGATATTAGATGAAGCATTAAGCAGTTTAAAGCGCTGGCAGCAAGAAGAAGATAACAAGAATTTCTATATCAGTATTAATATTTCCAGCAACCAATTAGCGCAAGAAGACTTCTCAGATCAGATCATTAAAAAGATCCGAGCATTTTATGTTAATCCTACTTGTATTTTACTTGAGTTTACCGAAACCGCATTTTTAGGCCACGGGCCTTTAGTACTTAAACATTGTCAGAAATTAGCCGAGGCTGGTATCCGTATGGCGTTGGATGATTTTGGTACTGGTTTCTCATCACTCAGTCATTTACATGATTTCCCAATCAATGTGGTAAAAATTGATAAGAGCTTTATCTTAAATTTAGATAAATCTGAACGCTCAAATCAATTGGTCAAAGGTATTTTATCTTTAGGTAAATTACTCGATCTGACTATTGTGGCGGAAGGGGTCGAAAATCAAGACGTATGTGAGCAGCTGCAGCATCTGCGTTGTGATTATTGGAACCGCCCAATGCTACAACAAGACTTTGAAATTCAATACTTACCTTCGGTTAAGCAAAACAACATAGAGAAATAGATTCAATGCTCGTCTAAACTCGCTTCAACGTTGAGCGAGTTTTGTCATTGCCGTTGATTTAGATTTAAGCTCGTTACACTGCGGGCAAAACAAGCTGCTTGAACCGCACGCATTTAAATAAGTAAGCTCACTGTCACAAGTTGGACAAATCGCGAGTTTTACAAAGCTAAGCTGACAATAATCACACTGATAAACAGGCTGATTTTTGTCAGTTTTTTTTTGCCATTGCATTAGGCTCTGGCATTGAGGGCAATCGGTAGACATAAGTTCCTTTTTAATCGGTACTGAGGGTTACTGCTATATTTTAGCGCTAACTTTACCCTTATACCAATACCATTCACTTTCTGATATAGCTATATACTTAAATGGCAAAAAATCAAAACTAATAGTTCGTGGGTGATATAGTATGATCTTTGATGATCTCCTGCTTTATCCATTTTGATCAGCGATCTACCCCATTAAGAATATTTATATCACCACAACCCGAAAGCATAAGTTACATATGCTGCATTTCAATTTAAATCGACATAATAATCCACTCAATCATTAATAAACGACCCGATCCGATATATTACGATCTGAGCTATGCAGATCAATAGACAAAAAAATACCACTGCAAGAGTGGTATTTTTGTTTTTATTTATTCAATTACACTATGTAATTATTGCTTCTTACGACCACGTTTAATCAAGCTAACCATACGTTTACGCTTTTGAGCTTCAGTAACACTGGCTTTATTCACATGACCTTCAAATGGGTTTTCACTGTTTTGGAATTGGATCCGGATTGGGGTACCCATGATCTCTAATGAACGACGGAAATAGTTCATTAAGTAACGTTTGTATGAATCTGGCAGTTCTTTTACCTGATTGCCATGCACCACAATAATTGGTGGGTTATAGCCACCCGCATGCGCATATTTCATCTTAACACGACGGCCACGTACCAATGGTGGTTGGTGATCGTCTTGTGCCATTTTCATAATACGAGTCAGAACAGAAGTACCAACACGCGTAGTGGCCGATTTATACGCTTCTTGCACCGATTCAAACAAGTGACCAACACCTGTACCATGCAAAGCTGAGATAAAGTGAATTCGTGCAAAATCAACAAAACCTAAACGGCGATCGAGTTCTTTCTTCACGTGTTCTTTAACGTCAGTGTCCAGTCCATCCCACTTATTAACCGCGATAACAATCGAGCGACCCGCATTCAGCGCAAAGCCTAATAAGCTTAGATCTTGATCCGAGATACTTTCACGCGCATCAATGATCAGCAATACCACGTTAGCATCTTCAATTGCTTTCAAGGTTTTTATCACTGAAAATTTTTCGACCACTTCATTAACACGCTTACGGCGACGAACACCCGCAGTATCAATTAAGACGTATTCACGCTCATCACGTTTCATCGGTATATAAATCGAATCACGCGTGGTGCCAGGCATATCGTAAACCACAACACGTTCTTCACCTAAAATACGATTAGTCAGGGTTGATTTACCGACATTTGGGCGACCGATAATAGCCAGTTTGATCGGTTGATCTTGCAGACGTTTAAATTCGGCTTCCGCTTCTTCTTCTGTGTATTCTAATTGCTCGTCTTCTGCGTCAACCTGACCGGTTAGGTCTTCGATTTCGGCTTGCAGTCTTGCTTCTTCTTCCGCTAATTGGTCAGAGAAAGGTTTTAAGGCTTTATCAATTAGGCTCATTACGCCGCGACCATGGGCTGCTGCAATTTGATAGATCTTATCCATACCTAATTGCCAGAATTCCGCACTAGCAGCGTCGGCGTCAACACCATCAACTTTGTTGACTACCAACATGGTTGGCTTCTCACGCATACGCAAGTGACGGGCAATTGCTTCATCTGAAACGGTTAATCCGGCACGGCCATCAACCATAAACAAAACCACGTCAGCCTCTTCAATTGCGGCTAATGACTGCTCTGCCATTTTGGTTTCAACACCATCTTCAGTGCCATCAATACCGCCAGTATCGATCACGATGAATTCATGCTCACCGGATTTCGCTTGACCGTATTTACGATCGCGGGTTAGGCCTGGAAAGTCAGCAACCAGTGCATCGCGTGTACGTGTAAGACGGTTAAATAACGTTGATTTACCAACGTTTGGGCGTCCAACCAAAGCCACTACAGGAATCATATATACCTCAACAAATCTTAAAATAACCAGAGTAGTTATAGGTAATGAATATCATTATTACCATTACCTATAACTACTGATTTAAAAACAAAATGACGGAAAAATTTCCCTCATTAAGAATGAATAAAGGCCCCTGCAATAGGAGCCGTTTTTAGTTCTGATAAATCAGGGTGGCGGATTATATCACGATCCGTCGGGGATCTGCATTTTCTTTATTTCCCCTTCACGTGTTATGACTACAAAGCCATCGTCCAACGCGATTGGAGCAACCGCAATGCCATCATCATCATCACCGATTAATTGTTGCGCCACAAATGCGCCTGTATCACGGTCAATCCAATGTAAGTAACCTTCGTTATCACCGACCACCAAATAATCACCAATCACCGTTGGATCTGATAGTTGACGATATTGAAGATCATTATTTTCCCACAACTTAGTACCACTACGGACATCAACGCCAATGAGATGATCTTTATCTGTTACCACGAACAGCTTGCTTCCATCGGTGGCTAAGTCAGTGGCGGAAGAATAAGTACGTTTCCACATTGGTGTACCGGAGCGTAAATCGACTGCCACTAATTGGCCATTAATTCCGACAGTATAAAGGTTTGCACCGATAATAAGTGGCGAAGCATCGACATCGACTAAGCGATCAATCTCGGTTGATCCTTTCGGTGTACCAATCGGCTGTTGCCACAATAATTGACCTTTTTGGATCAAAGCAGCAGCTAGGCGACCATTCGACATTCCCCAAAAAACACCACCAGAAACAGAGGCAGGGGAGCTATCACCACGTAAGGTTAAGTTCGGCACTTCATTACTAATATCCCACTCTTGTTCACCAGTATCTTGGTCTAGTGCAATTAATGAGCCTTTGGCGGTGTTGAGCATCACAAAATTTTGATCGGCAAGCGGCTTAGCGAGTACTTCACCTTCAATATCTTTTTGCCATACCAAGGAACCATCATCGACCGATAATGCGTATACTTGACCATTTTCAGAGCCAATAAATACTTTGTCGTACAATGCGGTAACACCACCAGATAAACGCGCCGGTTCATCTTTGCCTAAGTCTTTTTCCCACAGGGTTTTACCTGTTTTAGGGTCAAGCGCTTTAACATCACCGTCACGGCTGGCAACAAACACTTTATCGTATGCATAGGTTGGAGCAAGCTTAGAGAAATAATGCCCAACGCCATCATCGATAGACGCAGTCCATATTGTTTTCGGCGTAAATTGACTCTTCACCACAGGCAGTGGCGACATCACTATCGTATCTTCCTCACTCGAACACCCAAGTAACCCTAAGGTAATAAAAGTAAGCGCAAGACCACGTTTAAGCAATTTTTTCATTCAAGCATTCCCTACTTGGCAAGATCATCAATTTTCATTTGTAAAGCTTGGTTCTGGCTACCATCTTGCTGCGCTTGGATATACGCTTTTTGGGCTGCTTCTTTATCGCCTTTTAGCAAGTTAATATCACCTAGCAACTCTTGATTACGCGCTTTCCATGCTTCTGATTTCACAGTTGATACTTCTTTGATTGCAGCATCATATTGCGCTTGAGCCGCTAAGACACGAGCAATGCGGTAAGAAATAATTGGCAGTAACGTTTCATCTTTGGCATGCAACTTAGCCCATTTTAATTGGGTGAGTGCGTCATCCAATTTATTGGCGTCAATTTGAGCTTTGGCTAGCTGTAGAGAAGCTAAAACCGCATAAGAAGTTTTATCATTGGCGGTAATAAACTCTTGAGTGGTTTTCTCTGCTGATAAACCTTTTGCTTCAAGATTTGAAATCAATGCATTGTAACCATGAGAAGCAGCTTCTTGCTCAGCAGTAATGCTGTCTTGGTAATAACGCCAGCCAATAATGCCACCGATACCGATAACTACACCAATGATCACCGCTTTACCGTTGGCTGCCCACCAATCTTTAATTGCTTCTACTTGTTGTTCTTCATCTGCGTCGTAGATACTCACGTGCTGCCCTCTGTTTAAATTCTAAAAATAATTAATTAAATAGCATTGGCTAAATAAGCGGCCAGTTCAGACTGAGCGAGCGTTTGTTGCTCACCACCGGTTAGATCTTTCACTACCACTGTTTTCTCTGCGACTTCATTCTCGCCCAGCACCAATGCAATTGAAGCACCGACTTTATCTGCACGTTTAAATTGTTTTTTAAAGTTGCCACCACCAAAATGCGTCATTAAGCGTAAGCCTGACACCTTTTCACGCAGTTCTTCTGCTAATTTCATGCCGTTGATCAATGTCCCTTCACCCGCAGTAACGAGGTAAACATCCACCGGTTTACGAACATCGTTCAGCTCTAAGGTTTCCATCATCAGAACTAAACGTTCCAGCCCCATAGCAAAACCAACCGCAGGCGCAGGTTTGCCACCAAGTTGCTCAACTAAACCGTCATAACGGCCTCCAGCACAAACGGTACCTTGTGCGCCTAGGCTTTCGGTGATCCATTCAAAGACAGTTTTGTTATAATAATCAAGACCCCGTACTAAACGTTGGTTGACTTGATATTCAATTCCCGCCGCATCCAATAATTCACATAAACCAGCAAAGTGCTCACGCGAATCATCATCAAGATAATCGGCTAATTGCGGTGCATCACCTAAAATAGCTTGCACTGCCGGGTTTTTAGTATCGAGCACACGCAATGGATTGGTGTACATACGGCGCTTACAATCTTCATCTAATACGTCGATATGCTGCTCAAGAAACTCAATTAAAACAGTACGGTAATTAGCACGCGATTCAATCGAACCAATCGAATTTAATTCCAAACGAACATGCTTATCAATACCGAGTTCACGCCATAAACGCGCGGTCATCATGATAAGTTCTGCATCCACATCTGGACCATTTATACCAAATGTTTCGACACCAACTTGATGAAATTGACGGTAACGACCTTTTTGTGGGCGCTCATGGCGGAACATTGGTCCCATGTACCATAAACGTTGCTCTTGATTGTAGATCAAGCCATTTTCAATTCCAGCGCGCACACAACCAGCTGTGCCTTCTGGACGTAAAGTAAGACTATCTCCATTACGATCTTCAAAAGTGTACATTTCTTTTTCAACCACATCGGTCACTTCACCGATTGCGCGTTTGAATAAATTGGTCACTTCAACGATTGGCATGCGAATTTCGCTGTAACCATAAGAACTGACGACATTCTTAACTGCATCTTCCACTTTGTGCCACAAAGGAGATTGAGTCGGTAGGCAGTCGTTCATGCCTCGAATTGCTTGAATTGTTTTACTCACAGTTTCTACCATTCAATATTATCTAGGGGATGACTACTTATTAGCGTTATCCGGGTCAATGTTATCGATCGCAATGCGATTAGCGCTATCTAACATCGCGGCTTTGGCGCGGATCTTAGCTTCAAGCTGTTCAATCACATTGTCGTTATCAAAACGTTCTTTTTGGCGTTTTCCATCTTCATAAAATGCACTTTTGTTACTACCGCCAGCAATACCCATATGGCTAGCTTCTGCTTCACCTGGGCCATTGACGACACAACCAATAATGGAAACATCCATTGGGGTGATTATATCTTCTAAACGCTCTTCTAATGCATTGACAGTAGCAATCACATCAAACTCTTGGCGAGAACACGTCGGGCAAGCGATAAAGTTGATTCCACGAGATCGAATACGTAGTGATTTTAAGATATCAAATCCGACTTTAATCTCTTCTACCGGATTGGCGGCTAGAGAAATACGTAAGGTATCACCAATGCCTTCGGATAATAACATGCCTAAACCAACCGCCGATTTTACCGAACCTGCACGTGCGCCACCAGCCTCGGTAATACCAAGATGCAAAGGTTGTGCGATTTGTTTGGCTAGTAAACGATAAGAGTCGACCGCGAGGAAAACATCGGACGCTTTCACGCTGACTTTGAATTGATCGAAGTTTAAGCGATCAAGGATATCAACATGGCGCATTGCCGATTCGACTAATGCTTGCGCCGTTGGCTCGCCATATTTCAATTGAATTTCTTTCTCAAGCGAACCGCCATTGACCCCAATACGGATCGGAATATTTTTATCACGGGCGCAATCAACCACCGAACGAATTCTGGCTTCATTACCAATATTGCCTGGATTAATACGTAAACAATCTACTCCGTATTCTGCCACTTTTAATGCAATACGGTAATCAAAGTGAATATCGGCAATTAACGGTACATTAACTTGTTGCTTGATCTGTTTAAACGCTTCGGCCGCATCCATAGTAGGCACAGAGACGCGAACCAAATCGGCACCGACATTTTCAAGTGCTTTAATTTGAGCGACCGTCGCCGCCACATCAGTGGTGCGGGTATTGGTCATGGATTGGACAGCAATCGGAGCACCGTCACCAATTGGAACGTTGCCAACATAAATACGGGTCGAAGCTCGACGTTTTATAGGGGATTCGTGATGCATAATTTATCTACAGTAATGTCAGTCTAGCGGCTTTCCCAGCAGTATAGCGAGAAAGGTCGACAGGTTCATCGGCTAATGTAATAGAAACCCCTTCCGGAGCACCTAATATTATAGAGTAAGGCGTTTTGCCAGTTAAAGTGATTGATTGACCGGATGTTTTCAGCCCTGTGGCTAAAATCGTACCGGTGCTATCTTTTACTTGGATCCAACAATCTTGTTTAAACGTCATCGCTAATGGCTTATTTGCCGTTTCATCATGCGATAGGTTTTTAATTTGAGTTTGTTCTGTGCTTACCGATTCTTTGGCATCTGATATTTGTGGAGCTTGCTCTGTGCCTACAGGGGTAGCCTCATGCTGACTGGCATTCTCACCAGTTGTCGTCGTTGTATCCGTCGGTTGCGGTGTTGTCGAGGTTTGGGCATCTTCACTTGCTGACACCGCTAACGTTGGCTCTTGTAATTGACCATCAGTTTGAGCGGTATTTTCTTGTGTCGATGGGTGTTCTAGCGCTAACTTAGCTTGTTCTGCCTGTTCATGCTGAATAGAAATGGCAGAAAGCGTATCTTGTTGATGATTTTGCCACCACCAGATAGACGAAATACCGAGAATAACTACCAAGATCCCCCAAGTGAGACGCATAATATGATTGTCATGTTTTTGCTTTTTAGTCTGTTGAGAAAAGCTTTGCATGCTGTGTTCTTTATGCTGGTGTTGCCCTTCACCTGAAAGTTCTAATGCCTTCAAGATATCTTTCTCATTGACTCCCACCACTTTGGCGTAAGATCGAAAATAGCCACGAATAAAAGTGGCTACTTGATGCGATTCAAACTCGTGACTTTCAATGCTTTCAATTACGGCTATTTTAAGTCGCAATCGTTTTGCAATATCTTGTTGAGTCAGTCCGAGCTCTTCACGTCGAAGGCGTAATATTTCACCCGCAGATAACGTTTCCGTATCGAGTGACGTGTTGAGTTTATGTTGTGTTATTTCTTCTACTTCAATCTTATTTTCAGTACTCATTCTGCACGTACTTCTGATATTGGTCAGAGGTTGGATATTTAGCCTTTAATATGTTGCCATATTTAGACACCATTTCAGGGTTGTCTGCTTTATGTTCTAATTTTATGAGCAGCCCTAAACTGACGGGGTGATATCCATATCTCTTGTTAAATTTAAACAAACGGAGCCTTGCATCGGAAAATTCACCCTTTTCAATTTCCAATTCAGTTAAGTGTAACGCTGATTTTGCTCTGTCTGGATCATGGGCAAGCGCCCGAGAGAAGTAATTACTTGCCTTATCTTTACCACCGCTTTTTAATGCACAGAGTCCCGCGTTTTCATAACTGGCCGCAACCAGATAATAATAAGGCTGTTCTATCGCGCGATTAAAGTATTCATCGGCTTTTTTGTAATCACCTTGGCGACATAAAAATGCACCATAGTTATTGAGTACATCACCATTTTTAGGTGAGCTCTTTAACGCTTTCTCGTAAGCATCTTCCGCTAATTCTGGTTCCCCAACTCTTTGGTAATAATACGCCAGTGAGTTTAACGCTCGATAATAGGTTGGGGCATATTGCACCGCCATTTCAAGGTTTTCCCTTGCTTTGACCATGTGGTTATCTTCTAAATACCCCAGTCCGAGCGAAATTCGACCTTCTGAGGCTTTAATATTGTCAAACTTCCCCATCTTGGGGTTATCTGTCACTGTAACACAACCGGTTAGGAAACTAACTACCGAAATAAAGACCAACTTCTTAATTGATAACATTGACACTCATCCTTTTTCAAAACAAGGGCCAATCTGTTATCTATCTTGCTATTATCAGATAGCTTTAATTGGGATTGGTTCCCCTTGTTGTTTCTGCTTTGTGCGTTTTGTTCGGTCGATCACATCGCCAACTAATTGCCCGCACGCTGCATCTATATCATCACCACGAGTTTTTCGAACCGTCACGGTGTAATCGTATTCCATTAATGTTTTCTGGAAGCGATCGATACGCGAGTTGCTTGGTTTTTTATATGGTGACCCAGGATAAGGGTTAAAGGGAATCAAATTAATTTTTGCAGGGGTATCTTTTAGTAACTCTGCGAGCTGTCTTGCATGTTGCATATCATCATTGACGTGATCGAGTAAAACATACTCAATGGTGACACGACCTCGGTTAGCATTTGATGAGGCAATATAGCGTTGAACTGAAGCTAAAAAGGCTTCGATATTCCAACGATCATTAATCGGCATGATTTGGCTACGCAATTCATCGGTTGGTGCATGCAATGAAATAGCAAGAGCAACATCGATGGTTCCGGTCATTTGATCCAGTCCTGATACCACGCCAGAAGTCGATACCGTAATACGACGCTTTGATAAACCAAAACCTAAATCATCAAGCATGATCTCAAGTGATGGGATCAAGTTTTTCATATTAAGTAGAGGCTCGCCCATACCCATCATCACGACATTGGTAATTGGACGGCGTCCGGTTTCTTTTTGTAAGCCAATTTCGCGTGCTGCGCGCCATACTTGACCGATAATTTCCGACACTTTCAAATTACGATTAAAGCCTTGCTGACCGGTTGAGCAAAATTTACACTCTAAAGCACAACCGACTTGAGATGAGACACACAACGTCGCGCGATCATCTTCTGGAATATAGACAGTTTCTACGTCTTGATCGCCAACACGCATCGCCCACTTGATGGTGCCATCTTTTGAGTGTAGCGCTTCTGATACATAAGGAGCGCGGATCTCACAGCGTTGCTCTAGCTTAGCGCGTAGCACTTTATTGATATTGTTCATTTGTGCGAAATCATCACAACCAAAGTGATAGATCCATTTCATGATCTGATCGGCGCGGAAGGCTTTTTCATTCAGCTCTTCGGCAAAATATTTGCGTAGACCTTTACGATCAAAATCCATAAGATTTACTTTTGTGATGGTCATGTTTTTCTCACTAATGGAACAATAAATTAGGGCGCGAATTGTACAGGCTTTAGCCATTAACAACAAGGCTTGTTGTACTCTTTGCTTGCAACTTAAAAACGGTTGGTTTGCAACTTTAAAGCAGGTCGAGTACCGCTTAAAAAACAAAAAGAGACCCATTGGCCTCTTTAAGTATAGTGCATGTTTGAGTGACTACTTTGTGCGCGGGCAAATTTCAGCTTGCGGAAAAAAGAACTCAATTTCACGCGCCGCTGACTCCTGACTATCGGAACCATGCACCGAATTATAACGCATGCTAAGTGCATAATCAGCACGAATGGTGCCACAAGCCGCTTCTTCAGGATTAGTTTTTCCCATTAGTTCGCGGTAACGTATGATCGCATTTTCGCCTTCCAACACTTGAACCATAACCGGCCCTGATGTCATAAACTCTTTTAAACCATCAAAGAAGGGTTTACCTTCATGTTCAGCATAAAAACCGCTTGCTTGAGCATCGGTCAAATGCAGCATTTTAGCCGCCACAATCGACAGACCCGCTTTTTCAAAACGATGATAAATCTCACCAATTAAATTGCGCTCGACCGCATCGGGCTTAATAATTGAAAACGTTCTTTCCGTAGCCATAATTTATGTCCTATTTAATTTATTATCGTTAAGAGAGGATCGCTCCTCTCCTTGTCAGAAAATTATTTCGCTTGTTCAATTAACAGCCCAGCTAAGGTTCTTACGCCCATACCGGTTGCGCCTGCCGACCATTTGTCACTGCTGGTTTTACGGTAAGTACCCGCGCAATCAAAGTGCAACCAGCCTTTTTTATAATCCTCAACAAAATACGACAAGAAAGCGGCTGCCGTACTAGCGCCTGGAGAATAACCTCCCGCTGAGATGTTAGACATATCGGCGAAATTAGACGGCAGCATCTTGCGGTGAAAGTCTTCCACCGGTAATTGCCATAGACCTTCTGATTCTACTTTGGCTTGTTTCAGTGCTTTTTGCGCCAATTTATCATCAAACGATAATAAAGCGTGATAGTCATTGCCAAGTGCATTTTTAGCTGCGCCGGTTAAGGTGGCGCAATCAATAATAAGCTTAGGGTTTTGCTCGCTGGCGTACATGAGACCATCGGCTAACACCAAGCGACCTTCGGCATCGGTATTCATCACTTCAACCGTCTTACCATTCTTATATGTGATCACATCACCCAGCTTTAACGCGCGACCAGAGATCATGTTTTCTGCGCAGCATAAGATCAGTTTGACACGCTTGTTTAAGCCGCGAGTAATCGCTAACGCTAAACCGCCCGCAATGGTGCCCGCTCCGCCCATATCGGCTTTCATTGAATCCATAAAGCCAGAGCCTTTGATGCTGTAACCACCGGAATCAAACGTGATCCCTTTACCGACTAAACAAGCAAACACTGGTGCGTTGTCATCACCGGTTGGGTTAAAGTCCAGTTGCAACATGGCAGAGGTGCGCTCAGAGCCACGACCTACAGCATAAATTCCATTCCAACCTTCGGTCAGCAGATCTTTATCTTTCACGATGCGGTAGCTTACACTGCCTTGTGGTGCAATAGACTTAATCAACTCGCCAGCCATGGTCGCCAATTGACGTGGCGCCACTTCTTCAGCGCTTTTATTGATAATATCGCGCACCCAATCGGTAGTTTTGATCCGCGCTTCAAGCTCGGTTTGTTGAGCAGCGTCTAATGCAGGCCAAGTAATTGGGTTACCTTGTTTCGATGAACGGTAACCTTGTACAAATGCCCAGATTTTCTCTAAATCCCAACCTTCACCGCTAAGTTCAATGTGCTTAAGACCTTGAGCGTCTAATTTACGTGCTGCACGCTGCACCGCATCGATATCGGTTGCAGAAGTTATGTGAATAACTGCGCCATTTTCATCAAAAGATAGCAGCGCTTTTTCACCCCATTGTGGCAAAGCGGCTTGTTGTGTAATTGAAACCAACATAGATGTAGACATTTCGACTCCTTTCTCACTTTAATGTGGCTTGAGTAGCCAAGAGAATTAATAGGTGAATGTAAAAAAACTGAGAACTATCATAATGGATTTTTACTGATTTAACATGAAAACGGCAAGAGACTTGTGCACTAAATAGCATAAAAGCCTCCGAAGAGGCTTTAATTGGCGTAACAAGATATTGACTCATGCAATGATTGATTAAAGTGCCATCAAAATGGATTACCTTTCAACGACAACTAATCAATGACCAGCAAAATCAGCAATCAACGACAATCAAAGTCATTGAAGTGACTATCCAGCGAATAAAACTTAAACTTCATCCAACCAGCACAATAAAATCGCTTCGAGAATTTTCTCATTTGACTTATTAGGCTGATCATCAAACTCTTCAAGTTCGGTGATCCATTGATGCATATCGGTAAAACGAACTGTGGTTGGATCTAAATCCGGAAACTTCTCATACAGTTCGATCGCGATATCTTGTGAATCAGACCATTTTAATCCCATAACCCTATCCTTTTGGTTTAATGTTTTTCTGATGCTAGGTTGATGGTGTAACGAGGGATCTCAACCACCAGATCTTGATCTTCGACTAATGCTTGGCAACCTAAACGAGACTCAGGCTCTAAACCCCATGCTTTATCTAGCATGTCGTCTTCAAGTTCTTCGCTTTCTTCTAATGAATCAAAACCTTCACGAATAATGATGTGACAAGTGGTACAGGCACAAGATTTTTCACACGCATGCTCAATACCAATTCCATTTTTTAACGCCACATCCAGTACTGACTCGCCTTTTTTCGCTTCTAATACCGCGCCTTCTGGGCATAATTCTTCATGTGGTAGTACAACAATCTTAGGCATAATCCATCCTACTCTAATTATTTAATTGGTATTTATTATTCAATTGGTGTTATAGGTTATTCACTGATTGGCCAGACAGCGCCGCTCGAATTGATACATCCATACGACGAGAAGCAAAATCTTGGCTCGCTTTATCGGTATCTTTAATACCTTGTTCAATCGCATCCGCATCGGTGCCATTACGCAAACCAATCAACACTTTCAATGAGCCTTCAATCGCTTGATATTCTTCAACACTGAGTAATTGCTCGCCGTTTTCTTGTAATGCCACCAGCAAGCCTTCAATCACGCGGTCTGCTTCGACTTTTTGTTCCGCTAGCGCTCGAGTCTGCATATCTTGTTTAGCATGAGTCATTGATGCTTTAAGCATGTCGGCGATTTCATTGTCGCTTAAACCATACGATGGTTTAACTTGAATATCCGCTTGCACGCCGGTACTTTTTTCCATCGCGGTGACCGATAGTAAGCCATCGGCATCGACTTGATAAGTTACGCGAATATGCGCTGCGCCCGCTTTCATTGGCGGAATACCACGCAAAGTAAACTGCGCTAAAGAGCGACAATCCCCGACCATTTCACGTTCACCTTGAGCTACATGCACCAACATTGCGGTTTGACCGTCTTTAAAAGTGGTAAATTCTTGTGCTTTGGCAACCGGAATAGTGGTGTTACGTGGAATGATTTTCTCCACTAAACCGCCCATGGTTTCGATCCCAAGTGACAATGGGATCACATCCAATAATAGCATGTCAGAATCGGGCTTATTACCGATTAAGATATCCGCTTGAATACCGGCGCCAATCGCGACCACTTCATCTGGATTAATGCTGGTTAATGGCGTTTGACCAAAGAAGTCACCGACCATATTCCGCACCAATAATGTGCGAGTCGAACCGCCGACCATCACCACTTCGGCAACTTCATCGGCGCTAACTTCAGCATCTTTTAAAGCGCGGCGACATGATAAAAGTGTTTTTTTCACTAACGGTTGGATCAAGTGTTCAAATTGCTCACGAGTCAAGGTAATGAAAGTACCAAGCACATCAACTTGAACTTGGGCTTGTTGTGATAATTCAACTTTGGCTTGGGTCGCCGCATCCAGTAGAACTCGATGTTGCTCGGCGCTTAACTGCTGTTTAATATCAGCCTGTTGCTTGAAAAAATCGACAATAAGATCATCAAAATCATCACCACCAAGCGCAGAGTCACCACCTGTGGCTAGCACTTCAAATACGCCTTTAGATAAACGCAATAATGAAATATCAAAGGTACCACCGCCAAGATCGTAGACTGCAATGACACCTTCTTGACCTGAATCTAAACCATAAGCGATTGCCGCCGCTGTCGGCTCGTTGAGTAAGCGTAAAACTTTGAGACCCGCTAATTCAGCCGCATCTTTGGTACCGGCACGTTGGGCATCATCAAAATAAGCGGGAACAGTAATCACCACGCCTTCTAATTCATGAGCTAAGACTTTCTCTGCTCGCGCTGCTAATGACTTTAATATTTCACTCGAGATTTGGATAGGATTTACCTGACCAGTTGGTACTTCAATTAAAGGCAAGCCATTGTCGCTGGCTTTAAATTGGTAAGGTAAGGTGGTGTAGCGTGTTTGAATATCCGCCAAAGAACGACCGATTAAACGTTTTGCCGAGCTAATAGTATGAATAGGGTTGCTTTGCGCCAATGCTTTAGCCGCATGGCCCACTACAATATTTTGCTCACCGTAATGGACAACAGAAGGAAGAATGGTTTGCTGATTTTCATCGGCTAAAGGGGTGCAACTTCCACTGCGCACAGCGGCAACTAATGAATTGGTGGTACCTAGATCGATACCGACAGCAAATTTATGTTGATGAGGTGCAGCGCTTTGTCCTGGTTCGGCAATTTGAAGTAACATGGTATTACTCGGTCCTTTTATCTTGGCCTATTAACCCAGCAGCTTATCTTCTAACTGCTCAATTTCGAGGCGTAATTTATTGACAAACTTAAGTTTTCTTACGCTATCAGCCGCAACATTCCAATCTTGATTAATTAATTGTTGTTGTAATTGTTCGATTTGCTGCTGATACATGGCTTGAATTTTACTATCAAAATCAACTAATGCGCTATCAGGATCACGAGAATGCGAAATATCTTCAAGTGTTTCGCGTAATTCCATTTGCTCCATTAGAAAAGCGGGATCACTCATCGTTTGTTGTTCGCCACGAATATCTACGCCTTGTAAAGCGAGTATGTATTCGGCGCGATTTAAAGGGTGTTTTAAGGTTTGATAAGCATCATTTATTTCAGTTGCTTTTTGCACTGACATCAGACGATCGCGCTCGGAGGCAGACGCGAATTTATCAGGGTGGAATTGGCGTTGCAGATCTCTAAACTTATCCGATAGCTGATTTTTATCTAAATCGAACTGATTAGATAGGCCAAATAATTCAAAGTGATTCATAATGCGGCTTCTTTTGAACTGAGAGATAAAACCAAACCGCCGCTCGTTGTCATCATAAACTACCGGCTGTCATAATAAGATGGATAAAAACAGTTAAATGTTCAAGCTTTTAGATGTTAGAAGCTGCTAGACATTAAAGCTTTCGCCACAACCACACTCACCTTTTACATTCGGGTTATTAAACTTAAAGCCCTCATTTAAGCCTTCTTTGGCAAAATCGAGTTCAGTACCATCAAGATAAACTAAGCTTTTTGGATCAATAATGATTTTAACACCATCATGTTCAAATACTTGATCTTCTTCATTGAGTGCATCGACAAACTCAAGTACATACGCCATACCAGAACATCCCGTGGTTCTTACTCCTAAGCGTAAACCTAGACCTTTCCCGCGGTTTTCTAAAAATGTTCTTACGCGACCTGCTGCCGCATCTGTCATGGTAATGGCCATACTTCAACCTTGTGTAGTTTCAATCAATATAAGTAAAAATAAAACGAGTAAAGAATAAGGGAAGATAATCACCTTCCCTCACTAAACCAGTCTTACTGATGTTTCTTTTTGTAATCGGATACCGCTGCTTTGATCGCATCTTCTGCTAAAATTGAGCAGTGTACTTTCACTGGTGGTAGTGCCAATTCTTCAGCAATTTCAGAGTTTTTGATTGATGCTGCTTCATCTAAACTTTTACCTTTCACCCATTCAGTGACCAGTGAGCTTGATGCAATAGCAGAACCACAACCATAAGTTTTGAATTTCGCATCTTCGATAATGCCTTCTGGTGATACTTTAATTTGCAGTTTCATTACGTCACCACAAGCTGGAGCACCAACCATACCGCTACCGATAGATGGATCTTCTTTATCAAAAGAACCGACGTTACGTGGGTTCTCATAATGTTCAATTACTTTTTCGCTATACGCCATAATATTGTCCTCAAATCCTTGCTACTGAGGTTGGAATGATCGATACCATATCCAACCTAAGTCGATAATTAGTATTAGTGATGTGCCCACTCAACCGTGTTCAAATCAACCCCTTCCTTGTACATATCCCAAAGTGGGGACATATCACGGAGCTTTGTTACGGCAACAATGATCTGCTCAACCGCGTAATCAATTTCTTCTGCGGTAGTGAAGCGACCAAATGAGAAACGAACTGAGCTATGCGCTAATTCATCTTCTAAACCAAGTGCACGTAAAACATACGATGGCTCTAGGCTAGCTGAAGTACAAGCAGAGCCCGATGATACTGCTAAGTCTTTTAATGCCATCAACAATGATTCACCTTCAACGAAAGCAAAGCTAATGTTGAGGTTGTTTGGTAAGCGCTGTTCTAAATCACCATTAATGGTTAACGCCTCCATGTCTTTCAAGCCATTAAGCAAACGGGTACGCAGCATTAATGCGTGATCGTAATCTTGTTGCATTTCTTGTTTAGCAATCGCAAAGGCTTCGCCCATACCCACGATTTGGTGAGTAGGAAGAGTGCCTGAACGGAAACCACGCTCATGACCACCACCGTGCATTTGCGCTTCAAGGCGAACGCGAGGCTTGCGGCTAACATATAATGCGCCAATGCCTTTCGGGCCATAAATTTTGTGTGCTGAGAATGAGATCAAATCCACTTTCAACTGCTGTACGTCGATGGGTAATTTACCCGCAGATTGTGCTGCATCCATGTGGAAGATGATTTTGCGTTCACGACACATGTCGCCAATCGCGTTAACATCTTGCACCACACCGATTTCATTATTCACATGCATGATAGACACTAATACCGTATCTTCACGCAGTGCCGCTTGCAGTTTTTTCAGATCAATTAAGCCATTGGTTTCAGGCTCAAGATACGTCACGTCAAAACCTTCACGCTCTAGTTGGCGGCATGGATCAAGCACGGCTTTGTGCTCGGTTTTGCAGGTAATGATGTGCTTGCCTTTCTTACCGTAAAAGTGCGCCGCACCTTTAATCGCTAAGTTGTCTGATTCAGTTGCGCCCGAGGTAAAGACAATTTCACGCGGGTCTGCATTGATAAGCTCGGCGATTTGGTCACGCGCATGATCGACAGCTTCTTCTGCTTGCCAACCAAAACGGTGCGAGCGAGAGGCTGGATTACCAAAATTGCCATCCATCGTCATACATTGAACCATTTTGTCGGCGACGCGAGGATCAACTGGACAAGTTGCTGAATAGTCAAAATAAATAGGCAGTTTCATTCTTTACTCCAATGTAAAAACGTATTGCTCACTTAGACGCGAGCATTCATACCGATAGTTTTAGATTTTATCTGTTCTTTGGCATTAATATTCTTATTACCAAAGCCATTATTGACTACCAGCTCTATGTTTTGGCGTTCTGTAATATCTTGAATTTCATTATTCTTCATTAATTCGCCTAAGGTGATCCCATCAAGGAAGTCACTAATACGGGCACTTAAATCATGCCATAACGTATGAGTAAGACAGCGCACACCACCTTGGCAATCGCCCTTACCGTGACACTTAGTCGCATCGACCGATTCGTCAACCGCGGCAATCACTGCGCCAACCGCAATATCGTCAGCATTGATCCCAAGTCGGTAACCGCCACCGGGGCCACGAACACTGGCTACTAATCCGGCTTTACGCAAGCGAGAGAATAGTTGCTCTAAATAAGATAATGAAATCCCTTGTCGCTCTGAAATATCAGCCAGCGGAACCGGTCCATCGCTAGAATGTAATGCTACATCCAGCATTGCCGTTACCGCATATCTTCCTTTTGATGTCAGTCTCATATTGCCTCGTACCCACAGTAAGCATGTGGATAATATAGTCACATACCCGAGTAAATCAGTCAACTATTTATTTGACTAATTCACTCAGGTATTGGCGCTATGATTTAATTAGATTTATCATCATTTGAGGTCGATTTTTCGATCGCGGTTAATACTCCTCGCAACATATTTAACTCTTGTTGCTCTGGGCGAGCACGGCTAAATAAGCGACGGAATTTATTCATTACTAAATTAGGCTTATCTTTAGATATAAATTGGGTGCTATACAACACTTTTTCAAGGTGCTGATAAAACATTTCTAATTCTTTATTACGCGGGTAGGCTTCCTGTTCTGATTGCGGGTAAGCCGACGCTTGCCAATCTAAAAATGCAACTCGAATTTCATAGCTGATGGTTTGCACCGCCATCGCAAGATTAAGCGAACTGTACTCAGGGTTAGCTGGAATACAAACATGGAAATGACACATTTGTAGCTCTTCATTGGTTAGCCCAGTACGTTCACGGCCAAACACAATCGCCACTTTGCCTTTTTGGCCTTCTTCGACAAATTTCTTACCACACTCTCGTGGTTCAAGCATTGGCCATTCCAGGGTGCGAGAACGGGCACTTGACCCTACCACCAGCACACAATCTTCGATCGCTTCTTCTAGTGTTTCTACCACTACGGCATTTTGAGCCACATCGGCGGCGCCAGAAGCCAGCGAACGGGTTTGTTCATCCACCTGGCATTGCGGCGCGACTAAAACCATTTCTGTTAGCCCCATGACTTTCATTGCACGAGCAGCTGAACCAATATTGCCTGGATGGGAAGTACCAACTAAAATGACTTTAACGTTCTCTAACATGACTCTATTCACCCTTTAAAATTTTGTGCAAATCATACCACACTCGGTCTGAAATATACTCGCTTGCATTACATTGTGATTGCTGAATCTAAGGATTCACTCTGGCAGCGCAAAAAATAGACACTTTCTATTTGTAAAAACTCTGGTATACTTCACGCCGCTTTTTCGTTCTTTAACATCCGTTGGGAAAATCTTATGCATCCTATGCTAAACATTGCGATTCGTGCTGCACGAATAGCTGGCAATCATATTGCTAAATCTGCAGAAAACACCGATAAAATTGAGGCGACTCAAAAAGGTCAACACGACTACGTCACCAATATCGATCAAGAAGCAGAGCAACTGATCATCGATACCATTAAAAAATCTTACCCAGATCATTGCATCGTGGGTGAAGAAACGGGTTCTATCGAAGGTAAAGACACTGATGTACAATGGATTATCGACCCACTGGATGGCACCAATAACTTTGTAAAAGGTTTACCACACTTTGCAGTTTCTATCGCAGTTCGTATGCGCGGCAGAACAGAAGTCGCTTGTGTTTACGATCCAATTCGTAATGAGCTATTCACAGCTCAACGAGGTTCTGGCGCACAATTAAACAACGCTCGTCTACGTATCAATCCAATTAAAGATTTAAATGGTGCTGTTCTTGCAACAGGTTTCCCGTTTAAACAAAAACAACACGCTGAAAGCTACATTAAAATCGTTGGCGCTCTATTTAATGAGTGTTCTGATTTCCGTCGTACAGGCTCTCCTGCTCTTGATTTATGTTACTTAGCCGCTGGCCGTGTTGACGGTTACTTCGAGCTAGGTCTTAAGCCTTGGAATATGGCTGCTGCTGAGTTGATCGCTCGCGAATCTGGCGCAATCTTAACTGATTTTGCTGGCGGCACTAACTACCTTGCAACGGGTAACATTGTTGCTTCAAGCCCACGCGGAGTGAAGAGCATTCTTAAGCACATCCGTGAACATGCTAACGAAGGCATGCAGAAGTAATCAACTTCTAAAATAAACATCATAACGCCGAGACTTCAATTAGAAGCCTCGGCGTTTTTTATGCTTAATATCAGGTAATAATTAATATTTGATCTATTTGAATACGCCGAAAAGACGCTGATCCGTCCTTGGTCGCTTGAGAAAAGGCCATCCATGGCCTTTGACACTTTTCTCTGTACTCAATTTTGAACGATCATTAAATTTATGGAATGGCTATAAAAAAGGCTTTGAGATCGCTCTCAAAGCCTTTTTTCATCAAGTCTCAATCTAGCTAAGTCAATGCTTAACGCATGATCTCATCTTGATCGGCACCTTCTTTCTCTATTTGCGTTGGCATTAAATGCTCACGCGTTAGACCCAGTTTCAATGCAAGAGACGAGGCAACATAGATAGAAGAGTAAGTACCAACGGTAATACCCAATAGTAACGCCAGTGCGAAACCATGAATATTAGCGCCGCCTTTAGTAAACAAGGCGATAACCACAAACAAAGTGGTACCAGAAGTAATTAAGGTACGGCTTAATGTTTGAGTGATGGAATGGTTCATGATGTCACCCGGAATACCATTTCGCATTTTACGGAAGTTTTCACGGATCCGGTCAAATACTACGATGGTATCATTGAGTGAGTAACCGACCACGGTCAGCAACGCTGCCACGATGGTTAAATCAATTTCAATTTGCAACGCTGAGAATATCCCTAACGTGATGGTGACATCGTGCGCCAATGCTAATACCGCACCCGCTGATAAACGCCATTCAAAACGCATAGAAACATACATCAAGATACAAAGTAATGAGATTAAAATCGCTAAACCACCCGCTTCTGCTAATTCACCACCGACATTAGGTCCTACGAATTCGATACGTTTTAATTCAACTTCATCACCGCTGCCTTTTTTAACAGAAGCAAGAACTTGATTACCAATCACTTCGCCTTTAGTACCTTCACGCGGACGTAAACGAACCATTACATCGCGCGCCGAACCAAAATTTTGCACCGTAGCATCGGCAAAACCATCATTGGTCAAAGCTTCACGAATTTTAGGTAAATCCGCTGGATGTTGGAAGGTCACTTCAATCAGAGTCCCGCCAGTAAAGTCTAAACCCCAGTTGAACCAATTAGTTGCAATCGAGTATAACGACGCGGCGATCATTAATCCTGAGAATGCAAAGGCAAACTTTGACCAACGCATAAAGTCGATCGCTTTGTTTGCTTTCAATATTTGAAACATAACTTTTCCTTAGATCGACAGTTTCTTAAGATTACGTTTACGTCCGTACAGCAAATTAACCACACAACGAGTACCGATAATGGCAGTAAACATTGAAGTCAAAATACCAATCGATAGCGTAACCGCGAAACCTTTAATCGCACCGGTACCCACAGCAAACAAGATGATTGCGGTGATTAAGGTGGTGATATTGGCATCGGCAATGGTGCTAAATGCATTAGCGTAACCTTGGTGAATCGCTTGTTGAGGACTGCGTCCTTCTTTTAGCTCTTCACGTATCCTCTCAAAGATCAGAACGTTGGCATCAACCGCCATCCCCACCGTTAAGACAATACCTGCTATACCTGGCAAGGTCATAGTTGCTCCTGGGATTAATGACATAATACCAATGATAAGTACTAAGTTTGCCATCAATGCCATATTGGCAATCAGACCAAATGCGCGGTAGTAAAGCAGCGTAAATAGCATTACTGCAACCATACCCCAAACACACGCTTGAATACCCATATCGATATTCTGTTGACCCATAGATGGACCAATGGTGCGTTCCTCAACAATCGAGATTGGCGCAATCAAAGCACCAGCACGAAGTAGCAAGGCTAAGTTGTGCGCTTCTGCAGGTGAATCAATACCGGTAATACGGAAGCTTCGGCCTAACGCAGATTGAATCGTCGCTTGGTTGATCACTTCTTCATGTTTCGCTAATACCACTTTGCCTTCCGGCGTGCGGCGTCCGCTATCTTTGTATTCGGTAAAGATGGTTGCCATCAACTTGCCAATATTCTTTTTAGAGAAGTCAGACATTTTACTGCCCCCTTCACTATCTAAAGAAATATTCACTTGAGGACGACCATATTCATCGGTGCTTGAACTTGCATCAGTGATGCTTGAACCGCCAAGAATAACGCGTTTTTTCACTACGGCAGGGCGACCATTTTTGTCGAATTTAACTTCACTGCCTGGTGGCACACGACCTTCGGCTGCTGAGGCTAAATCGGCTTTGTCGTCCACTTCGCGGAACTCAAGTGTTGCGGTCGCGCCTAAAATTTCTTTAGCACGAGCGGTATCTTGCACACCTGGCAATTCCACCACGATGCGACTTGCACCTTGACGTTGAACTAATGGTTCAGCAACACCTAATTCATTTACACGGTTACGCAAGATAGTGATATTTTGCTCAACGGCGTAGTTACGAATTTCAGTCATACGCGCTTCGGTGAAGGTCGCGACTAACGCATTGTTGTCCCCTTCAGCAAATTGCATATCACGATGTTTTGTTGTTAATAATGTTTTGGCTTGATCGCGTTGTTCTTCATTACGTAGAACAATTTCAACGCCATCTTTACCAGCAGGACGAATAGCACGGTAACGAATGCGATCTTCACGTAATTCACTACGGAAAGATTCTTCTTGTTGCCCAACCAGTTTCTCCATTGCCGCGTCCATATCCACTTCCATTAAGAAGTGAACACCACCACGCAAATCAAGGCCGAGTTTCATTGGAGTCGCACCAATAGAATCAAGCCATCCCGGAGTTGCCGGTGCAAGGTTTAAAGCCACAATAAAATCTTTACCCATGGCTTGAGAGATCAAGTCACGAGCACTAATTTGAGTATCGGTACTTTTAAAACGGATCAAAACTGAGCCATTTTCTAGACCAATTGATTTGGTTTCGAGCTTATTTTCTTTTAATACGGTATTTAAAGAGTCTAGCGTTGACATGTCAACCGAGGCACCACGCGCCCCTGTGACTTGTACTGCAGGATCTTCACCGTAAATATTTGGAAGGGCATATAATGCACAAATGAGGATGGCAGCGACCACCATCAAATACTTCCATAACGGGTAACGGTTTAACACAGCAGGTATCCTTTAGCTGTTATAAAGAATAATCAATATCATAAAGCATCGATCAAGATAACCATTATTGTTGGTTATAATCATCGATGCTATAGAATGATCAATTAAAGAGACTTAAGCGTACCTTTAGGCAGTACCGCAGTAATGAAGTCTTTTTTAATCGTCACTTCATTGTTCTCGTTTAATGCTAATAGGATGTAGTCATTTTCATCAGAAACTTTTACGATTTTACCAATTAAACCACCATTGGTAAGCACTTCATCACCTTTAGACATTGATGCCATCAGTGTTTTATGGGCTTTCGCACGTTTTGCTTGTGGACGGTAAATCATAAAGTAGAAGATCACGGCAAACATGCCTAGCATGATAAACATTTCCATACCACCACCAGCTGGTGCTGCGCCGCCGGCTGCATGTGCTTGAGAAATAAATAAGCTCATTAAAATTTTCCTTCTTATAGATAGATATTAGATAATTGAATCAGTAATTGGGTTGCCCTAAGTGTTTTTCAATACAAAGGGCAAACTTAGTGACATTTAAAGTAACTAAGTGACTAAAAAAGCGAACAATCTCACTTATTTTTGATTTTCTCTTACTTCTTTTTGCATCGGTGGCACTTCACGATCACGTCGTGCATAAAATGCTTCCACAAATTCATCAAAACGGTTTTCATCAATCGCTAAGCGAATACTTGCCATTAAACGTTGATAATAACGCAGGTTGTGAATGGTATTTAAGCGAGCGCCTAAGATCTCATTACAACGATCGAGATGATGCAAATATGATTTAGAGTAATTCTTACAAGTGTAACAGTCACATTCTGGGTCAAGCGGCGAAGTGTCTGTTTTGTGGAATGCATTTCGGATTTTAACCACGCCACCTGTGACAAACAGATGCCCGTTACGCGCGTTACGAGTTGGCATTACACAATCAAACATATCAATACCGCGGCGTACACCTTCCACTAAATCTTCTGGTTTGCCAACTCCCATTAAGTAACGAGGTTTGTCTTGTGGAAGTTGTGGGCAAGTATGCTCCAGCATGTGGTGCATATCATCTTTCGGCTCACCAACCGCTAAACCACCGACGGCGTAACCATCAAAGCCAATATCGGTTAAGCCTTTAACAGATGCATCGCGTAAATCGCCATACACGCTACCTTGCACAATGCCAAATAAAGCATTCGGATTAGCTTGTTTATCGAAATGATCGCGGCTGCGTTGTGCCCAGCGCAATGACATTTCCATCGATTTTTTAGCTTCATCGTGAGTGGCTGGATATGGGGTACATTCATCGAAAATCATCACGATGTCAGACCCTAAATCTTTTTGAATTTCCATCGACTTTTCAGCGTCCATGAAAATGCGGTCACCATTTACAGGGTTACGAAAATGCACGCCCTCTTCGGTGATTTTGCGTGTTTTACCTAAGCTAAATACTTGGAAGCCGCCTGAATCGGTTAAGATCGGGCCTTGCCAATTCATAAAGTCATGCAAGTCGCCATGCAATTTCATGATTTCTTGACCAGGACGTAACCAAAGGTGAAAAGTATTACCCAGTAGGATTTCAGCGCCGGTATCTTTCACTTCTTCCGGTGTCATCCCTTTTACGGTGCCATAAGTGCCAACCGGCATAAAAGCAGGGGTTTCTACAGAGCCACGTTCAAACGTTAAACGTCCACGGCGGGCAACACCGTCTTTTTTAATTAGTTCGTATTTCACGAAACCTCCAAAATGTCGGAAAAACAGTCCAACGGATACTCATTACATGTTCATTTGTTTCGCCATTCAAGTGACGATTCAGCAAGAATTACGAATTTCGCTTAGTGACAAACATCGCATCACCATAACTGAAGAAGCGATATTGTTGTTGCACAGCATGCTGATAGGCGGCCATTACATTATCATAATTGGCAAAAGCACTAACGAGCATGATCAAAGTTGATTCAGGTAAATGAAAATTGGTGATTAAGACATCGACTAATTGATATTCATAACCTGGGAAAATAAAAATTTCGGTATCACCAAAAAATGGTACCAGCTCGGTGCCTTTTTGTTTGGCATCTTGAGCCGCGCTTTCAAGTGAGCGCACCGATGTAGTCCCGACTGCTATCACTCGTCCACCGCACGCTTTAGTGGCGGCGATAGCATCAACCACCTCTTGCGGCACTTCAACGTATTCAGAATGCATGTGGTGATCGTTAATATCATCCACTCGCACCGGCTGGAATGTGCCAGCGCCAACATGCAAGGTGACATAAGCAAACTCCACCCCTTTGGCAGCAATTTTGTCTAAAAGTTGATTATCAAAATGCAAACCCGCAGTAGGAGCGGCGACCGCGCCAGGTTTTTTATTATAGACGGTTTGATAACGTTCTTTATCAGAGTCTTCATCGGGACGGTCAATATAAGGTGGCAGTGGCATGTGCCCCACCTCATTTAATACTTCCAACACCCCTTTATCACCATCAAAACGAATTTCGAATAAGGCATCATGACGGGCGATCATTTCAGCTTGGTATTGTTCATTCTCACCTAAAAAAAGGATATTACCCGGTTTAGGCGATTTAGACGCACGCACATGAGCAAGGATGGTTTTTTCATCCACCACGCGCTCAACTAACAACTCAAATTTACCACCAGATTGTTTACGACCGAACACTCGAGCCGGGATCACGCGCGTGTTGTTAAACACAATCAAATCACCTTCATTGACCAGATCCAGTACATCGGTAAATTGTCCATCGATCAGTTGCCCGCTATCACCATTTAATTGCAATAAACGACTAGCAGTACGTTGCGGCTGAGGATAACGAGCGATTAACTCATTCGGAAGGTCAAAATCAAAATCAGATACTTGCATGGTGATCACTTATGAAGGCAGTTTATTAAACAAACGAGGGGCTTAAAAATAAAGCGCTAGTATAGGCTTACCACCAGTAATATCAAGGTTTGTTCGGTGCTATCCTTTGAAAACAAGTCAGCATCTAACGATATAACATAAGGTTAAACACTCAATGTATTTACCTTTTATCATTTCAATATATTAACCCCAATAAAACCATAACTTTTGAAAGGTTACTTTATACAAAAGGTCACCTTGCTCGCAGTTTTTGTTTAATGGTTCACTTATGATGAATTATCGACTGAAACAAAAGGAGTCTGGTATGTTTACTGTCGCCGATGTTATGACCGAAAAGCCTTATAATTTAAAGCGCTCGAACACATTACAAGATGCAAAAAACTTGATGAAAGAGCACGATATTAGGCACCTTCCTATTGTTGATAACGATATGCGCTTACTAGGCCTCATCACCCAAAGAGATATCCTTGCCGCGCAAGACTCAAATTTGAAAAAATCCACCGGACAGATTTCTTATACATTATCCACCCCTCTTGAGCGGATCATGAATAAAAAAGTCACTTCCATCAGTGCCACTGCAGGACTTAAAGAGTCCGCCCGTTATATGCAAACGCAAAAATACGGCTGTTTACCGGTCACGCTGAACCATAAATTAATTGGCATTATTACCGACACCGACTTTGTGACGGTGGCGATTCATTTGCTCGAAATCCAAGAAGACAGCATCTTAGAACCGATAGAAGAGTTTGACGATTTATAACGTCTTTTGATTACGGCCTTTATAATAAGCCTTCAACCACGGTTGCAAGTGCTTTAAAGGTTTCAATACGATTGGAACTCGGACGCCATACTAGGCCAATTTCACGGTAGGCACTGCGGCCCGGCGGCTCTATCACCACTAAATTTTGGTTGTTTAATAAACCATGCTCAATCGCCATTTGTGGAATGAAAGTGGTCCCTAAACCATTGGCGACCATTTGTACCAACGTGTGCAAACTGGTAGCTGAAAACGGGTTTATTTTTTCTCTTTTAGTAAGTTTACACGCTGAAACTGCGTGCTCGGTTAAGCAATGCTCATTTTCTAATAAGAATACCGATTCATCGGGCAAATCGTCATAACGAATAGGCGCTCTTATCACATCGGCTTGTTGGCGACTCATGATCATCCGAAACGGATCTTGCCCAACAATCTGACATTCCATTTCCGCAATATCGACCGGCATCGCCAGTATTAGCACATCCAACTCTCCATTACGCAGCGCTTTTAATAAGTTGGTGGTGGTATCTTCACGCAGCAACAAGGTGAGCTGTTGAAAACCTTGGTTGATCTCTTGAACTAAGTCTCCGAGTAAAAAAGGCGCGATGGTCGGAATACAACCGACTCTTAACTGCCCTTGCATATTGCCACTTTGGCACAGCGATCCAATTTCAAGTAAGTCTTGGCTTTTGGCGAGTAATTCACGCCCTTGGCGCACGACTTTTTCTCCCGCGAGAGTAAAAATCAACGGACTTTTTTTATCTTTTTTTTCAAACAAAGGGCAGCCAATTAATTCTTCAATATTTTGAATACCTTTACTTAAGGTTGATTGACTGACAAAGCAGCGTTCAGCCGCCTCACTAAAATGATGGGTCTCATGCAGAGTAATTAAATAATGTAATTGTTTTAAACTTGGCCATTTCGTCATAGTAAATTTCAATCATAATGAGGATAAGTTGAACGATGATCACAAATTTTCAATCATCGTTTTTTTCGATTAAGTTAATCGGTTTAATTCGCTTTTTTTCATACTACAACTTGTACTATAGTTTGTCTCGTTGAAACACATTCAAACACTGACGTTTAATGTGGATGTTTAAATTAAGCAAAATTTAGGAGCAATATAATGGTACTAGTAGGTCGTCAAGCCCCAGACTTTACAGCAGCAGCAGTTCTAGGTAACGGTGAGATTGTTGATGCATTCAACTTTGCAGATTTCACTAAAGGTAAAAAAGCGGTTGTGTTCTTCTACCCTCTAGATTTCACATTCGTTTGCCCATCTGAGCTGATTGCTTTTGATAAGCGTTTTGAAGATTTTAAAGCGAAAGGCGTTGAAGTGATCGGTGTTTCTATCGATTCACAATTCTCACATAACGCATGGCGTAAAACAGCTATCGCTGATGGCGGTATCGGTGAAGTAAAATACCCACTAGTTGCTGATGTTAAGCACGAAATCGTAAAAGCTTACGATGTTGAGCATCCAGAAGCTGGCGTGGCTTTCCGTGGTTCTTTCCTAATTGACGAAGACGGCACTGTACGTCACCAAGTTGTGAACGATCTTCCACTTGGCCGTAACATTGATGAAATGCTACGTATGGTTGATGCTCTAAACTTCCACCAGAAAAACGGTGAAGTTTGCCCAGCGCAATGGGAAGAAGGTAAAGCAGGCATGACGGGTTCTACCGAAGGTGTTGCTGCATACCTTTCTGAGCACTCAGAAGATCTAGGTAAAAAATAATTAAATCTAACGTTATTTAACCTAAGATTAATTTTATCCTAAACCTCGCCCAGTGCGAGGTTTTTTTTTTCACACTTTTAACTCGCCCCTCTTTTCTCCGCTTTAATTGATTTATAATCCCCAACCTTGTTTCTTGATTAAGTATTCCCATGACCATCCAACTTGAAGTTTGTATCGACAATATTGAATCTCTGCATAATGCCATTCAAGGCGGCGCCACTCGGATTGAATTGTGCTCTTCTCTGGCTTTAGGCGGCCTCACCCCAAGCGTTGGTTTTATGAAAGCCGCCGCTCAATTATCCAGCGTCCCCGTTTATGCCATGATAAGGCCACGCCAAGGAGACTTTCTATATAGCCAACAAGATCTTGAGATTATGCTTGATGATATTGCCAGCGCAAAGCAGGCGGGGCTTGATGGTGTGGTGTTTGGGGTTCTTACCGCGCAAGGCGATGTCGATATCGCAATAGCGCAACAATTAATGACCGCAGCCCAAGGTATGGGAACCACTTTCCATCGCGCCATCGATCAATGCCAAGATTATAAAGCGGCAATTGAAGCCATAGCAACATTAGGTTGTGAACGGATTTTAACGTCAGGATTGGCTACCACTGCGCCACAAGGTATGGATGTGATTGCCGAGATGGTGAGATTAGCCAATGGCAGATTTTCAATTATGGCAGGCGCTGGGATGAACGCCGATAATGCAGCAAAAATGATTCAAGTAACCGGCATTAATGAAATACATCTTTCGGGTAAAACCACTCGTGCCAGTCACATGCAATTAATGGCAGACGCGGCCAAAATGGGCGCAGATAATGTCGATGACTTTGCGATTCCAGTCACCAGTTCACAAGCGATTAAAGCAGTCAAAAGCATAGTTAGTTAGGCTACCACCCAAAAGTATCACTCTATTCATATTGTTGATGGCGAAAAGTGTCAAAGAACATGGATGTTCTTTTCCAAGTGCCCATCGATGGTTTAAACGGCTTTTCGTCATTAACCATTATGGTTCGAGATTCATACTATCAATCCAAAAGAGACATCAGGTAGTGCGGATCATGTCTGACATCTTTACCTTCGACAAAATACACAATGTATTCGCAGATATTTTGACAACGATCCCCCACTCTTTGAATGGTATGGACACCTGACATAATTAACATCACTTTAGAAATTGATTCAGCATCTTGCTGCATAAATTCGATCAGTTGTTGGCGCAACATTTTATATTGCTGCTCGATATGTTGATCCATTTGATAAACTTGAGCAGCGGCTTTGATATCCATGCGCGCAAAGGCATCTAATACTTGGTGCAGCATATTAACCGCAATCCGGCCTAAGGCTTCTACTGCAATTAATAATTCCGATTGTTGGTGTGAAAACGCATCTTGCGCCACCCGAGCGATTCTTTTAGCCGCGTCACCTACTCGTTCTAAATCTGAAATGGTTTTAATAATGGCGAGCACCAAACGTAAATCACGCGCGGTTGGCTGACGTTTAGCGATGACTCGAGTGCAAGCCTCATCAATCGCCATTTCCATTTGATTCACTTTTTGATCGTCTTGATGGACTTTTTTTGCCAGTTGCATATCTTGCTTTAACAAAGCTTGTAGTGACAATGAGAACTGCTCTTCCACCAGCCCGCCCATTGCCAAAACGTGGGTTCGAAGGGATTCAAGCTCAAGATTAAATTGTTCTGATATATGACGCCCCAATTGCGTTTTCATCTTTTTTCCCTCAACCGTAGCGTCCGGTTATATAATCTTCTGTTTGCTTGTTTTTCGGCGAGGTAAACATCGAATCTGTATCGCCATATTCGACTAATTGCCCCATATGCACGAACGCGGTGTAATCACTCACTCGAGCGGCTTGTTGCATATTATGTGTCACCACCACCACGGTATAGTGTTGCTTTAATTCACTGATCAATTCTTCAATGGTTAAAGTGGAGAGTGGATCTAACGCCGAGGTGGGTTCGTCGAGCAATAGCACTTCCGGTTCAATGGCGATGGCTCTGGCGATCACTAAGCGTTGTTGTTGCCCGCCGGATAAACCAAAAGCATTATCATGCAGGCGATCTTTCACTTCAGTCCATAGCGCAGCCGCTCGTAATGAACGTTCGACGGAATCATCTAAAGTGCGTGAATCTTTTACTCCTTGCAACCGTAACCCATACACCACGTTTTCATAAATCGATTTCGGGAATGGATTCGGCCTTTGAAATACCATACCCACTCGGCGACGTAAACGAGCAACATCAACATTAGGTTGGTAAATATCTTGTCCATCTAACCACACACGACCTTCAACTCGGCAACCATCTACCAGATCATTCATCCGATTAATACAACGCAATAAGGTCGATTTACCGCAACCAGACGGTCCAATAAATGACGTTACATGCCCTTTAGGGATCTTCATATTGATCGATTTTAACGCTTGGGTTTGCTGATAATACAGATCCAAGTTCTCAATACTGATCGCGGTTTGACTGTCGCTCAGTTGATTCACATCTAAAGGCTCGGCATAACCTAGCGCCGCGTGCATCGAAAACATGTTAATCACTTCCTAGAATTTTGAATTTTTCACGTAAGTTATTACGGATCATTATGGCGGTTATATTGAGCCCTATCACGACGGTAATCAATAAAAATGAAGTGGCATAAACTAAAGGTCTTGCGGCTTCAATATTCGGTGTTTGAAAACCAAGATCGTAAATATGAAATCCAAGATGCATAAATTTACGATCTAAGTGTAAATAAGGAAAGCTGCCATCGATCGGCAAACTTGGCGCGAGCTTCACTACCCCGACTAGCATTAATGGCGCGACCTCCCCCGCAGCCCTTGCGACCGCTAAAATAAGACCGGTCATAATGGCAGGGCTCACCATAGGCAAAACGATCCGCCATAGGGTTTCAAACTTAGTCGCCCCCAGTGCATAAGAACCATTACGCAAAGAACTCGGTATCCGCGATAGCCCTTCTTCGGTTGCCACTATCACCACTGGCAGCGTCAAAATGGCCAATGTTAATGCCGACCATAATAAGCCGGGGGTACCAAAAGTAGGGGTTGGTAGGCTAGCCGAATAAAACAAGCTATCTATGGTGCCACCTATGGTATAGACAAAAAACCCCAAACCAAACACGCCATAAACAATGGACGGAACACCCGCTAAGTTCACCACCGAGACGCGGATCAATTTGGTCAATAAAGTATTGGGGGCGTATTCGTGTAAGTACACCGCTGCGATCACCCCTAATGGCATCACCACAATCGACATAATGATCACCAATAATACCGTACCAAAAATAGCCGGAAAAACGCCACCTTCAGAATTGGCATCACGCGGACTATCGGTTAAAAATTTACCGACTTGAACAAACCAATGCTGCACCTTTTGCATGGGACTCATGGCATTGGGATACCACATATCAAGCACCGACTCTAATGGCAAGTGATAGGTTTTCCCTTGCATGTCTTGTACGATGATTTGTTGATTGGTGAGCAGCGCTTGTCGCTCGACTATCGCTTGCTCTTGTTGGTTAAATTTCTGTTGTAGCTTTTTCTTCTCGGTGAGTAACGAAGTGTCTAACCCAGAGGGTGCTTGAGTGCGATCAGAGTGCGTTTTCTGTAACGATGACGATTTTAGTTTACGATTAATATTAGCAATATCTTGGCTTAATGAACTTAGTTTATCCGCTCGAATATCGGCAATTTCAGCACGGATTTGCTTGGCTTTTTCTATCCCAGTCTGAATGCGTTGCGGCAGGTCATCTTGCTTAATATCAGAGCCAATTTGATAACCGATCGGGGTGGCAAAAAAAGCGCCGTTACGGTTGCGTTCAAATACCGCTACATCGTGTGGTTGAGTTTGATGTTTTAACTCTAGTGTCAAAACAGAAATGAAATCTTTGGGATAAATATCGCGATTAGCGACCTTAATTGATAAACGCTCAGCTTCACCTTTTGCCAACGTTTTAGCTGGCCACCGCTCGTGCGGAGAAAGCTTTGAAGAAACCTTATGGGAGGATGAGAGTTGATCTAACGATACCCAATCACGTTGATACACTTGTCCAATTAAGCGATTTCCTTGTGCGTCCTGCCATTGATAAACAGGCGTCGGCCAAAAATAGACCATTCCTTTCCAACCAATCAATAACAATAATCCCAGTACTGAAATTAAACAGATACTCACCGCGCCAGCCGTCAGCCACACCCATGGGTTGCCAGCTTTTAGCCAACGCTTCGCTTGACCTAACATGTGATGCCTCGATAAAGAAAGGCATTATCAGCACCGTCATAAACCTTACATGGCACGATATTTCTCCCTTAATCGCAAGCGGATCACTTCCGCAATCGAGTTGACTACAAAGGTAAAGGCAAACAGTAAAAAGGCCGATAAAAACAGTAATCTGAAATGTGAACCACCCACTTGAGATTCCGACATTTCTATCGCGATATTAGCCGACAAAGTGCGCATTCCTTCTAATACGTTCCAATCCATGATTGGGGTATTTCCCGTTGCCATTAATACAATCATGGTTTCGCCCACCGCTCGCCCTAGCCCCATCATCACCGCAGAGAAAATCCCAGGGCTTGCGGTCACTAATACCACAGAGGTCAAACACTGCCAAGGTGTCGCCCCTAAAGCGCTAGCGCCGTCGGATAAATGCTTTGGCACCGAGAAAATCGCATCTTCTGCGATAGTGAAGATGGTCGGGATCACTGCGAACCCCATAGCAAAACCAACAATTAAGGCGTTACGTTGGTCGAAACCGATCCCGTACTGAATTAAAAATAAACGCACATCTCCGTCAAATAATGCCGATTCAATCGTATGGCCAAAATGTATCGCTAAGTAACTGTTGGCTAATAATATCGGGATCAGCACTAATGCTAACCAATCATTTCTTGAGGCTCTATTTTGGATTTTGGCCAATCCATGCCAAACCAGCGCTATGCCAATAATCACCACAGGCAAGGTGACAAATAACAATAAGACACTAAATAAATTCATCTCCACCCAAGGCGCCAGCCAAAGTCCAGCGATAAAACCGATAATGACGGTGGGTAAAGCCTCCATCAATTCGATGGTCGGTTTAACATATTGACGCATGGTTGGCGTCATAAAATAAGCGGTATAAATCGCGCCACAAATGGCAATCGGCACCGCAAACAACATCGCAAATAACGCCGCCTTTAAAGTACCAAAAGCGATCGGTGCCAAGCTAAACTTAGCTTCAAAATCATTACTGGCCGAGGTGGATTGCCACACATATTTAGGTTGGTCATAACCTTCATACCAGATCTTACTCCATAATGAAGATAGCGAAATTTCAGGATGGTAATTGCTGATTTCAAAGGTGCGTAAAGAAGAATCTGAAATAGTGGCAAGGTAGCGCTCATTGCGAGAAACCCCAGCCGCTTGTGGTGCTTGGGCCAATAATGGTTCGGATAATACCTTTTTATTGGTGGTGGTATAAAAATTCTGAATTACCCCATCAGCTTGAAAGCTATAAAAGCCTTTACGAAAATAATCGGGCAACAATACACTTGGTACATTTCCTAACTGGAAATCTCGAATATGAGTAAGAGTGCGTTGCTGATCTTTTAATACATCAAACCATTGTGACACTTGACCGTTTTGGTAACTGATCAATAAGGATTTACCACCAGCGAGAAACGATAAATGCTTAGCGGGTGAGTTCGATGATGCAGAGAGATCAGCGCTCTCACGTAGGCTAAATTGATGCGCGTGACGTTTAAAAACAGAGAGTTGGGTATCGGAAAGAACATATAATGTCCGACCATCTGGGCTTAAGCGATAATCGTTTATCTTGGCACCAACCTCAGGGATAGAAAGCCGATAAGCCTGCCATTGCGCCTTCTCATCCGCTTCTGAATCCGCATCAAGCAGCGAGATTTTCTTATCAAAACCGATCGCTTGCCATTGATGTTGCTTATCTTGCCCAATAAATAACGCTTGATGCTGATTAATCGCAAAATCGAATGATACGATCGCTTGTTGCTGCTTCGACAAAGTGATCTGTTGAGGATGGAAGTAAGTTAACTTGGCCGCGACTTGATTGCCATTACGCTCATAATGAGTAGTAAAGCTGGGCTTAACCACCACCACTTGCCCTTGTCCATTGGCGTAACCATACCAACCACTTTCCGCCATCGTTGCTCGAAATGCAGTAGGATCGGCCAATATAGTTTGTTGTGATGATGGGAGAAGAGTTTGTGTTGAAACCCGTTTATTAGCCGGAGGAGTATTGCCTTGTGAATAGAATTGAAACTCACCATTGCGACGAAAAACAAAAGCACTACTGCCTTTATCATCAATTCCAATCGCGTTAGCTTGATGTTGTGAAGAATGGCTAACCTCAAAGGTGTTAACCAGTTTAAGACTAGCGGAGGAAAAAATAGGCACAATCACCCAAATGAGATAAACAATCAGCAACACTAACGTTATTAATACACTGACTCCGCCAACCTTGATCAAACCACGAACGAGACGATCCATCGCCCAGCGTCGTTTATCTCGAGGTTTAAGTGAGTGAGCGATTTGAGTCATGTACGATCATTATCCTTATTGTGTTGTCTAGTTGAAGTTGCCGAAAAGATCCTGACTCAATTAAGGCGTTAATCCAACCTTTTTTAGTTGTTGTTCCGCTAACTGGGTTGATAACGAAACATAACCATCTTTCTCGACACTTTTCTGACCTTGCTGAGAAAAAATAAACTTTAAGAATTCAGCTTGATTATGCGGCAATGGTTTTAATGGGTTCTTATTCACATACAAATATAAGTAACGGGATAATGGATATTGACCCGATAGAATATTATTTCTCGTAGCCTCAATATAGTGATCACCCTGTATCGCGATCGGCATCAAACGCGCTTTAGACACTTGATAACTAATGCCTGAGTATCCAATACTATTGACCGAAGAAGCCACCGATTGCACCACCGCTGCCGAGCCAGGTTGCTCATTCACTTCTCGCTTAAAATCGCCTCCGCACAAGGCATTTTGCTTAAAGTAGCCATAGGTGCCGGAAGCTGAATTTCGTCCAAATAACTGAAAGCCCAGTTTAGCCCAATCCGCTTGTACTCCCAACTGTTGCCAACTGTGTAATCTTTGAGTGGCACCACATTGTAGTGTGGATGAAAAAATCGCATCTATCTGCTCGAAATTCAACCCTTTGATCGGATTGTCTTGATGCACAAAAATGCCAATCGCATCAATCGCAATTTTTAAGCGTACTGGCGGATAGCCATATTGTTGTTCAAAGGATTCAACTTCTTTCACTTTCATCAGCCGACTCATTGGGCCGAGCTGAGAAGTCGCTTCAGTTAATGCGGTGGGTGCAGTCGATGATCCAGACGCTTGCACCTGCATATTGATATTAGGATAAATATGTTGGAAGTCTTCCGCCCACATACTCATTAATGTAGTTAAAGTATCAGAGCCTGCCGAAGTTAAGTTCCCCGCCACGCCAGACACTTTATGGTAGTCAGGCAAAGCTTTTGTACCATTTGAATTTACATCACTTGAAGCTTGGCCAAGTGAACTAAATAATGCCACTAATGACACCCCATACTTAAGCCAACTCATTGTGCATCCTCATCTATTCGGCAAACAAGTTTCGCCGGTAAGACAAAAGAAAAACAACTGCCCACGCCGACTTCACTGGCGATCTCAAGATGCGACTCATGATGACTTAACGCATGCTTAGTGATCGCAAGACCTAAGCCACTACCACCGGTTTCACGAGAGCGCGCTTTATCGACCCGATAAAAACGTTCGGTTAAGCGGTGAATATGTTGCGCTTCAATCCCATCACCACTGTCTTTAACCGATAAACTCGCCCCTCCGTTGGCGGTTTCATGCCATGCCACCACCACATCGGCGCCAGCTGGGGTGTACTTAACCGCGTTATAAACCAGATTCGAAATCGCACTGCGCAGTTGATCGTGATCGCCATAAACATGCAGGGTTTTATCCACATCGAAAACCAATTTATGTTGATCATCGCCACTCAGTGCTTGAGCTTCTTTTTCCAATGCCTCCAACATTAATGGAATATTAGTCACATCCACTAATTGATTGGTGGTGGACGCTTCAATTTTAGACAGTGTCAGTAACTGCTCAACCAAAGCGTTCATACGAGATAACTGCTCAGTCATCACCCCATGCGCTTTGGGCCACATAGGTCCAACCAAAACATCGGGATCTTCGGTCATTTCTAAATAACCTTGCAGTACCGTCATTGGGGTTCTTAATTCATGCGATACATTGGCAAAGAAATTGCGACGCATACCTTCGAGTTGCTTCAATTGAGTCACATCGCGCACCACCATCAAGTGCTCACCTTGCGAGTAAGGCACAATACGCAACTCTAAAATATTTTCCGGCGTTAACGGAGAAAGCATCTCAAGCGGTTCAGAGAAATCATTTTTGGTGAGATATTTAATAAAATCAGGGGTGCGTAGCAAATTAGATATAGGTTGACCAGAATCATCAGGCCAGCGAAAGCCTAATAAAGATTGCGCCAGTTTATTACACCAAACGATATTGCCTTCACGACGAAATACCACCACCGCATCGGGCAAAGCTTCAGCGCCATGACGAAAACGGCGGATCAAGCTACCCAGTTCTTTACGACGCTGGCGTTGCTTTTTCTGCAGTCGATAAATACCGTTAAATAAAGGCTCCCAACTATTCGTTCCCGCTGGAGGATTTAAGCGTTTTTCATCCCATAACCATTCTGATAAACGAATTTGATTATAGAATTGCCACACCAGTTGCATAGCGGTCGCAGCCAGCAATAGCCAGCTCATATAACCAAAAAACCAGCCAATCACAATCCAAGGAAGGTAAAAAAAAGCCAGCGACCAAGCGAGCTTTTTCCAGCTTAATTTTTCAACCATTCAAACACATGCTCCACTCATTAATATTATTAAGCTCGAGTAGAAAAACGGTAACCCGCTCCACGTACTGTTTGAACTAATTTATCGTGCCCAGCGCTTTCTAATGCTTTTCTTAAGCGGCGAATATGCACATCAACCGTGCGGTCCTCGACATAAACATTGGTGCCCCACACATTATTCAATAATTGCTCACGGCTATAAACACGCTCTTGGTGAGTCATAAAAAAGTGCAGCATTTTAAATTCGGTCGGCCCCATATCGAGAGCTTCATTATTTGCCATCACACGATGTGAAACCGGATCGAGTTGTAAACCTTGCACATCAATTACCTCTTCCAAAGCGGTTGGCGTGACACGGCGGATCACCGCTTTTAAACGTGCGACTAATTCTTTAGGTGAAAATGGTTTGGTGATGTAATCATCAGCGCCGACCTCAAGCCCACGCACTTTATCTTCTTCTTCACCGCGAGCGGTTAACATCACCACGGGAATATGACGGGTTAATTCTTCACGTTTTAAATGCTTAATATAATTAATACCAGAACCGCCTGGTAGCATCCAATCTAGCAAGATCAAATCAGGATAGGGTTCACACAGTTTATTGATTGCTGAATCGTAATCTTCAGCTTCAATCGTTTGATAACCTTTTTGCTCTAACACAAAACAAATCATTTCCCTGATCGCCGCTTCATCTTCAACGACTAGAATTCTTCTCGACATGTTCGAAAGCCCTTTCGTGCCTAATAATCCCCATAATGAATTGGGGTTGAATATTGTATGTTCCTTATTATGTGTCTTAATTATGACAGTTTTGTGACTAAGGCAAAGTGATTTTCATACCAATGTCATGTTAATCGTGAAAAAGTGACATAAGACAAACGTTAAAAAATCTAATATCATAGCGACAAACTTACTCACAAAGAATGAGAATTATGTGGTTTAAAAATTGTTTAGTGTACCGCTTCAACCGTGATATCGATTTCAATCTCGATACCTTAGAGTCTCAACTGGCTGAATTCAAATTCTCTCCTTGTGGTAGCCAAGATAAACAAAAATTTGGCTGGACTAGCGTGATCAACCGCAACAGTGAAATGCTGACTCATGTGGCCGGTGAGCATATTCTGGTCAAAGCACAAAAAGAAGAAAAAATGCTACCGGCATCTGTGATCAATGATTCACTGCAAAACAAAATTGAAATGCTTGAACAACAAGAAAATCGCCCACTGAAAAAGAAAGAAAAAGACGATTTAAAAGAAGAAATTTTGATCGACTTATTGCCGCGCGCCTTTAGTCGTCATAATTTCACTTCCATTTTAATCATGCCCAAACTGGGTTTTGTGGTGGTTGATTCAGGCAGTTCAAAAAAAGCCGAAGATGCACTGGCGTTATTGCGTAAAACCATTGGCAGCTTACCTGTCGTGCCGGCGATTCCAGAACAAGCTATCGAACTTAGCTTAACCGAGTGGGTAAAATCAGGTGATTTACCACAAGGCTTCCAATTAATGGATGAAGCAGAGCTACAATCGGTATTGGAAGAAGGTGGGATCATCCGTTGTAAGAAACAAGATCTCAGCACTGATGAAATCCAAAACCACATTGCGGCCGACAAACTAGTTACGAAACTGGCACTCGATTGGCAAGAGCGGATTGAATTTGTTTTAGCCGACGATGCTAGTCTTAAACGTTTAAAATTCAGCGATGAATTAAAAGAGACCAATGAAGATATTCCACGCGAAGATGCTGCGCAACGTTTTGATGCTGATTTCGCCTTAATGTGTGGCGAATTTGAGCACTTTTTACCCTCTTTATTTGATGCTTTAGGTGGCTTACCCGAAGCAAAATAATTCGCTGTTTCTCACGCCAGATGATCAAAATAAATAAAGCTCAGCCTCTGAGCTTTATTATTTCTCCCTTTATAAAATATAAAACCTGACACTTTGTGTGCTTTCCTCGCTTTTTTGACTAAATTGACGTAATATTCGCCTCCCAAATTCATGCCATATGGTGGTATGAACCTGACCTGAAATCAGACCGAGAGAAATTATTATGTCGACATCGCAATCTATTGCCACACCAGAGCTATTATCTCCAGCCGGTAGCCTTAAAAATATGCGTTACGCTTTTGCTTATGGCGCGGACGCTGTTTATGCCGGACAACCACGTTATAGCCTTCGCGTTCGTAACAACGAATTCAATCACGAAAACCTACAAATCGGTATTAATGAAGCCCACGCTTTAGGTAAAAAACTGTACGTGGTATGCAATATTCAACCGCATAACTCAAAGTTAAAAACCTTTATCCGAGATCTTAAACCGGTAGTTGAAATGGGACCTGATGCATTGATCATGTCAGATCCTGGTTTAATCATGATGGTGCGTGAAGCTTTTCCTGATATGGCTATTCACTTATCAGTCCAAGCTAATGCGGTAAACTGGGCGACGGTGAAATTTTGGGCGACTCAAGGTGTCGAGCGTGTGATTTTATCTCGTGAGTTGTCACTGGAAGAAATTGAAGAGATCCGCGAAAACTGCCCAGAAACCGAACTTGAAATTTTCGTACATGGCGCACTTTGCATGGCTTACTCTGGTCGTTGTTTATTATCTGGCTACATGAATAAACGCGATCCAAACCAAGGTACTTGTACCAATGCTTGTCGTTGGGAATACAGTGTCGAAAAAGGTAAAGAAGACGAGAGTGGACAGATCGTTTCGGCCAATACTGAGCAAAACGGCCAAGTCGAACAATTTGATCCTCAATCGGCACAAGCTATCGAAATTCAAAATGAGCGTCCAGACAACACTTTAGGTTTGGGTAAGCCAAGCGATGAAGTGGTGCTATTATCAGAAGCGCATCGCCCTGAAGAAAAAATGGCTGCGTTTGAAGACGAACATGGTACTTACATCATGAACTCAAAAGATCTACGTGCCATTCAACATGTTGAACGCTTAACCCAAATGGGTGTGCATTCACTTAAAATTGAAGGCCGTACTAAGTCTTTCTATTATTGTGCTCGTACTGCTCAAGTGTACCGTAAAGCCATTGATGATGCGGTAGCAGGTCGTCCATTCGATGATAGCTTAATGGGTACATTAGAAAGCCTTGCACACCGTGGTTACACTGAAGGCTTCTTACGTCGTCATACTCACGATGCTTACCAAAATTACGATTACGGCTACTCAGTATCGGATTCTCAACAGTTTGTGGGTGAGTTTACCGGTAACACTCGCGTATCAGAAAAACACGGTCACTTAGCCGAAGTAGAAGTGAAAAATAAATTCATGACTGGCGACAGTATTGAACTGATGACACCTGAAGGCAATATTATCTTCACTTTAGAAGCGATGGAAAACCGTAAATTCCAAGAAATTGATGACGCGAAAGGTAATGGTCACTTTGTGTTTATTCCGGTTCCTGCTGATCTCGATTTACGCTTTGGATTATTGATGCGTAACCTTAAAGCTGGTCAAGATACACGCAATCCTAATCAAACTATTGCGGCGACATCAACGGCTGACTCTGCCAAATAAGAAGCGAATAATATGGCCTTATTAATTACAGATAAATGCATTAATTGCGATATGTGCGATCCTGAATGCCCAAATGGTGCAATCACTATGGGTGACAGTATTTACGAAATCGATCCTAATTTATGCACCGAATGTAAAGGACATTACGATAAACCCACTTGCCAGTCAGTCTGCCCGATCACCAATTGTATTATTGTCGATCCTCAGCATATTGAAACGGAAGATGAGTTATTAGAAAAATTTGTCGTGATCCAAGGAATGGCTTAATACGCTCTAAACAGCTAACGAGTATTGATCATAACCAATACTCGTTAGCAACAAAAAGGCCGATCTGATTGATTTCAGATCGGCCTTTTTAGATTCTCGACAATAGAAAATAGCCAATTATTTCGTCGCTAATCCCTTTGAATTCAAATAATCCTTAATAAATGGACGTGACTCTTTACCTAACCGTTCAGCTATATGATCCGACCATGAACCTGACTTTTGGTTACTAACGCGAGTCTGATAATAATGCGCCGTTTGTTGGTCATACTCAGTAATATCATCGGTCGATAATGCTTGATAGCTATCTTGATGAATCATCACTTTTTGCGGTAAACGTGGTTTGATTTGTGGTTCTTGATCTGGGTGCCCAAGGCACATACCAAACATCATGGCGCAATATTTAGGTAAACCTAGTAGTTCGTCCACCTCTTTGGGTGAATTACGCAATCCACCAATATAAACTCCCCCCAAACCTAAAGACTCAGCGGCTAGTAAGGTATTTTGCGCCATGATCCCAGCATCAATGGCACCGATTAAAGTCAGTTCGGTAAATTCGGGTTGAACTTGATTGGATAATTGATAATGGCGTTGATAATCAATACAAAACACCAAGAATTCTGCTGCCGTTTCAACATAGTTTTGACCGCCAGCAAACGCTGCTAGTGCTTTACGCTTTACAGGATCTGTAACTCGGATAATGGACGTCGTTTGTAGAAAACTGGATGAGGACGCTGAAATACCGGCGGCTAAAATAGTCTCTAATTGTTCGGTGGTTATAGTTTCTGGAGTAAATGCACGAATCGAGCGGTGTGCCATCATCGTATCAATAACGGTATTCATAATCTTTCCTTAAGCAGAGCTTTAATTCCAGATCAGAATACCATATTTTATTCAAACGTAAAAAAGCCCGACTCTTTCGAATCGGGCTTTCATAAATAGTGGCGGAGTGGACGGGACTCGAACCCGCGACCCCCGGCGTGACAGGCCGGTATTCTAACCAACTGAACTACCACTCCGCAGTGTCTATTCAGTATACTAAATCAAAGCCTGGCGATGTCCTACTCTC